>CAZSOG010000382.1:0-5691 GCA_964607555.1 uncultured Pirellulaceae bacterium
GAATCGGAGCGCGTCTTGTTCGGCGAAGTTCTGGAACGGACGGACCACAACCAACGTGGGGCGGCACGAATTCTTGGTCTTCACCGGCAGACCCTGCGGAAGAAACGGCGCCAGTTCCACGCCACGCGTGGCTGATGAAATCCACGCGGCTGAACGCCACCGCCGACCAGCGCCGCCCGCCTCCAGAGGCGAATCGCGCTGCCAAAACCAACCACGACCGTGCGTTCACTCGCTCCACGGTGCGTGGCCTTTCGCACGGCCGCGAAAAACGCCGACGAGCACGAATCGTCGTCGTCGATGAGGTCGGCGGGGTCGACTTCGTGCCGGGCATGCTCGCGGTTCTATTCGCCGCGGCTCGTCGGTCGGTTACGAGTAACCGTTGCATTCAAATAAAAAAACAGGCTGGCTAGACCAGAAAAAAAAAAGGGTTGACATTGATCAACTACTAAAGTAGTATTACCGATGTAGTTGATTGGAATCCGGCCAGGAGCGGCGGGCGCGATGAGAAACAAACGGACATATCGTCTGGGTGACCTTCAGTTGAGGATTATGAAAGTCCTTTGGCAAGCGGCTCCAGCGACTGTTGCCGACGTACAGAAAGAGCTCGGCGGCCAGCTGGCCTACACGACCGTGGCGACGATGCTGCGCAAAATGGAAGAACGCGGCCTGTTGCGGCACCGCGCGCTGGGCCGGAAGTTCCTTTACGAGCCGGCGGTCAGCGCCGAGAAAGTTACCCAAAGCATGGCGGACGACCTGGTCGATCGGCTGTTCGAGGGCAACTTGGCGGCGATGGTCAGCCACCTGTTGGAGACCCGGGAAGTCAGCCCAAAGGAGTTGGCACGACTGGAACATCTGATTCGAGAGCGAAAAAGGCGGCGCTAATGCCGGAGCGACGGTGAATCATGCAAATCGATCCGGCTATTGAGTACGGCCTCTGGTTCGAACTGGCATCCCGGTTGGCAATGGCCGCGACGGTGCTGGTCGGCATGGCGGTGTTGGCCAATCAAATGGCTCGTACGGCGGTTTGGCGGCGAACGATCTGGCAGGTCACCACGCTGGGGTTATTGGCGCTGCTATTGTTGGAACTGACCGGTACGGGCCCGGCGCTGGCGCGGTTGTGGCAGCCAAGGACGGGGACGGAATCCATTCCCGTTGCCGAAACCATAGCCAGGCGCGACGCGGGACCGCGGCGGCCAACGAAAACGGGCGTGGGGTCCGTCGTGTCCGAGGATTTCGAGGTCGTGTTGAAACGGGAGTCCACGTCGTCGGCGGCGTCCATCGAGGCGAATCAGACCTTGCCCACAACGGGCGATACGAAGTCGACCGATCGGCGGGATTCCTTCGCTCGCGACCCTGGCAATCGGCATTGCCCCGCCGAGATCGCGGTGGGACCACCGCAGACTCCAGATGTGGTGTCATCAAGAAATCTGACAGCCGATCCTTGCCGGGACGCAACCACTCCGCGGCGGCCCGCCGGCGTGGCTGAGGGATTCGTGTTCCCGGGCGCGCAGATTGATTACGGCTACTGGGCGGGTTGGATGTGGGTTCTGGGCGGGATCGTGATCACCGGTCGGATCATGTATGCCCGAGTGTTGTTGTGGATTTTCCGCCGGCGTCACGTCGAGCTTCTCGACGAAGCGTTAACGCGCCGCGTCGGCATCTTGGCGCGGAAATTGGGGATCCGGCGATCGGTTGGTGTCGTTGAGGCGGCGGCGCTGAAGGCGCCGGTGGCATTTGGCACCATTCGCCCGACGATCGGTTTGCCCGCCGGGTTTGGCGACGACTTCGGCCCGTCTCAGCAGGATGCAATGCTCGCCCACGAATTAGCCCACCTGGCGGCCGGCGATCCGGTCTGGCAACTTCTCGCGGATCTGTCGTGCGCGACACTGTGGTGGCATCCACTGGCATGGTGGTCGCGGCGTCAGCTGCGCGCCGCCAACGAAGTAGCAGCGGACGAAGCGAGCCTGCTGGTCCCCGATGGACCCGAGGCGCTGGCCGACTGTCTGGTAACGCTAGGGCGACGCCTGACCGCGGGGCGGCAGTTGGAGTGGCTATCGACGCAAGGTCCACGCTACCAATCCGAACTGGGCCGCCGAGTGGAGCGACTTCTGAGCCTGCCGAAGCGGGCATCGCGGGCGCCGGGGCGTGGACATTTGGCCATGGTCAAGGCCATGCTGCCGGCGATTCTCGTTATTGTAGCGGTTCTGTGCACTGCCTGGGTTCAACCCCAGGCCATTCTGACAAAAGGAGGAACGCCGATGACTTTATTGACTACTTCTTGGCATCGATCGCTGGCCGCGACGGCCTTGGCGGCATTGATCGGGACGGTTTCCGGCGGCGCGACCGCCAACGATTCACCGACCGGCGCTCCCCACCCCGCCGTGGCCAGCGACGATCACCCCGGCGCTATAGTGCCGGACGCCGTCCAAGGGCATGACCGCGCGCGAACCGACCGCGCGGCTGCGGAGCAGCCAGAACACGAACGCCATGAGATGGAACAGCGTGCGCGAAACGAGCGGGAAGCGCATTTCGATCAGCTCAAACAGAAACTCGGCGAGTTGGAGAAGAATGCCCAGCATATCAAACGCGTGCTGGGTGACCGTGGACCTGACCAGGACGCCGAATCCCGGGCACTCCACCGCGAGTTGGACGAAATCGATGGGCGGATAGAAGATATCCATCGTGAACTTCGCGGTGACCAACCGGGACGTCCGCCGCACGAAATGGAGGAACACCGGCGACGTGAATTGGAAGAACACGCACGCGACCTGATGCGAAAGCGGCGCGCGTTGGACGAACAGGCGCAGTCCGTCGAACGAGCGCTTCAGCAACAGGACGACCCGGACAGCGAGGCGGCCCAGCGACTGCGCGCAGAGTTGCATGAGATCCAGGAGCGGGCGGATGATATGGAGCGTGAAGCTCGTCCGATTCCGCGGCAGTCGCCGGCGCGCACGGGACCATCTCCGCGCGAGCGCGAAGAGATGGAAAGGCATGTGCAGGAATTGAAACACGAGATCGGCCACCTGACCGAAGCCGGCCACCACGAGGAAGCCGCGCGGCTCGAGCAGGAGGCGCATGACGTCCTGCAGCAGCTTCAGGGGAATTTCGGACCGCCTTCCGAAGAACGGCCCGACGATCGCGAAGATCGACTTCGGCACGTGGACGCCGCCATCGAGCATCTGCACGCGGCTGGCATGGACGAAGTGGCCGACCGGCTGAGAGAGCAGATGGACGACCTGATCGAGCAACAACGGCGCCGCCTCGACGATCGTCCCGAGGACGGGCCCAGACCGCCCGCGCGAGCGGAGCGACCGGCTGGCCCGAATTCGGTCGTCGACGAACTCCGCAGTCAAATGCGCGATCTCCATTGCGAAATGGACCAGTTGCGACAACAGGTCGAGGAACTACTGGAACAAAAGCGAGCGCGTCGCTAAGTCACCCTTTCACCGATGTGAGTAGACACGGGGGAGCTGCGCGGTGATTGAAGCGCGCGTTTTGGCACACGGCGTTCCCCGGTGCCCGTTGAACGTCGCGCGAGGGTGAGCGCGGGAGTAGCGCGCATGGACGTGCCGCGGAACTCGATCGACTTGGCCAAGGTCTTGCCGTGTTTTCACCTTGGCACTGATCGGTACGATGACCTCCTGAACACCGGATTCAAAGTCACGGCGTCGGCCGTCTCGGATGGACCCTACGACCGCACGATCGGCGCGCTACGAATGCGTGCGTACGTAGGCGACAGTCCGTTCTCGGCGGACGCCTGGCTTGAAGCAGTCAGATGGGGACACCTTTCATTTGACTTGTCCCCAAGAAAGCCTGCGGGCGGTATTTGACTTGAATCACGGTCAAGTAACGCGTGGATTCGCGCCACCGGCCGCGCCACGGTCGGCCGCTTGTCGGCACTACGCTTGTCGGTTTCTCCCAGTCCGCTTACGATCGAAGGAAATCGAGGCAGGGGAGGAGGGCGGCGTCCATGCAGTGGCCGATTCGTTTACAGATCATGATTCCGTTTTGCATTCTGACGTTCCTGTTGCTCGCGATCGTGAGCGCGGTGAATGCGTATATCGCATCGCGCGCGGCACGACAGCACATTGTCAACCAACTGGACGGGATCGCGGCAACACTTGAGAAATCGACCTTTCCGTGGACGGCGTCCGTACTCCGGCAGGCGAGCGGTCTTTCCGGCGCGGCGTTCGCGGTAACGGATCCGACGGGGGTCGTCCGCGTGGCGACGATCGATGTGGGGAGGCAATTGGATGTCGCGCCGCGACCGGCCGCGTTGGCGCCGTTAGGCCGCTCGGTGGACGTGCGAGGCACCCCCTTTTTCGACCGGCAGATTACACGTCTCCGTCCCGGCGACCACGGCAGCAGCGCGGTGCTCCACGTGCTTTATCCAAAACAAATGTGGCACGAAGCACGTCGCGAGGCGATTCTGCCACCGTTCTATATCGGCATCGCGGCCATGGTCGTCGTAATCGGCTTGGCGCGCGTGATCGCGAATCACATGTCTCATCCGATCGAGCAGCTGCAACAGCAAGTCGGTCGGATTGCGGCTGGGGATTTCCGTCCATTGACCCTGCCGGCGCGGCGCGATGAATTGGGCAAGTTGACCGTTTCAATCAACTTGCTCGCGCGCCAGCTTGACCACACCCGACAGGCGATCCAACGCGCCGAGCGTTTCTCGTTGTTGGGCCAGCTGAGTGGCGGGTTGGCGCATCAACTACGGAATGCGATTACCGGTGCGCGCATGGCGGTTCAACTCCATCAAGAAAACTGCCGCGATGCCGATCCGGAGAGTCTTGATGTGGCACTTTTCCAACTGGCATCGACCGAAAAACAGCTCCGTCAATTACTTCGTGTTGGCAAGCCTCAACCATTGACCAGGACGCCGCGCGGTTTGCAGGCGACGCTCCACGAACTAGTAACGCAAATCAAGCCGCTGTGCGATCATCACCATGTCGCTTTCGACACGACCGTGGCCGGCGAAGAGCTGGAATTGTTTGCCGACCACGAACAACTGCAACAGGCGTTGGGTAATCTGATCCGTAACGCGGTCGAGGCTACGGCGTGCGGAGGGCATGTCCGACTCGCGGCCGAGCTTGCCGAGCCTGGCTGGATTCGTCTGTGCGTGATCGATGACGGGCCCGGTGTGGCCCCGGAGATTGCTGCGCGGCTGTTCGAACCATTTGCGTCGAGCAAATCGGAGGGCGTGGGACTTGGTTTGGTGCTGGCGAAACAAGTGATCGAGCAACATGGGGGCCGGGTTCGGTACGTCAGGACGGATGTCACGACGTTCGAAGTCATCATGCCCACGGAGGGACGGGAATAACGAGATGGATACGGCCGGCAAGCACTGATTGGACAAGAGGACGATTCATGAGTGGTACACGGCGCATTGTGATTGTAGATGACGAGCCGTCGATTTGCTGGGGGCTAACACGTTTGCTTCGGCAGAGCGGTTATGAGATCGAGGCCCTGGCATCCGCCGAGGAAGCGCTACCGGCAATTCGCGAACGAGGCGCGGACCTGGTCCTGATGGATGTTCGCCTCCCCGGCATGGACGGTCTGGCCGCGCTTGAACAGATTCGCCGTGACGGCCATGCGATGCCGGTAGTCGTGATCACGGCCTTCGGGGATTTACGGACCGCCGTTGAGGCGCTTGAGCACGGTGCGATCGAGTACCTCACGAAACCG
>CAZSOG010000383.1:0-5675 GCA_964607555.1 uncultured Pirellulaceae bacterium
GGAGAACGGACTGCGTCAATTCACTATCCAGTCGGACGAACCTAACCGCCTATAGGCAAGTTCGGCGCACATCGTTTGACACCAATGGATTGCGGAACATATTGTCAATACGTGAGCACAGACGAATTATCCTTTACGGCTGCAGATGGCCGAATTGCGGCTCCGCGGCAGATTCGGTTTTTTCGTGGAATTCGCGCGCGCTTTCATGCGGAGCGTCGTTAGACCGTTAGCGGGCCGTGCTTCAGCACGCCCAACACGGATTAGACCAAGCGTAGCGAAGTGCATCGATCCTCCATTTCAGGTTTGTGAGCTGCCAATGAAGATTGTCTTGTTTGGACTAGCCGTCGTGTTTCTTGGGGCGGTCGGCAACACGCTGCAGGCGCAGGCCAACACGTCCGGGCCGAGCATTGACGCACCGGTCTACGTTGTCGAGCCGAAGCGAACGGTGCGGCTCCGTTATCGCAAGATAGCCGCGGGCTTGCCAAACGGGATCGCCCGCGCGCCGTTGCTTGCCGATGTTGATTCCAACTCGCGCTCGGACTGGACATTCAGCTGGTTTACATACGGGTCCACCAATTCGCGGTCTGTTGCCGTGGCCCTGCGCGGAGACGCACAGCCCGTATTGTTCATTGACTTGAATCGGGACAAACGCTTCGCACCGACCGAGCGAATCACGCATCTTCCGGGACATGCGGAAGCGTGGCGCGTTGCCATGGACGCCGAGTTCGTGGCGGGCGTGAACAAGTTCGAGCATCTCAAACGCTCCCTCCTGATCCGGCGTGGAAAACACGCCGGGCTCGAAATAGCGACCGAAGGGGTCATCCGGGGCACGGTAATCGTGGACGAGAAGCCACGGCGCTATGTGCGTGTCGATCGCGATTCCAATGGCTGTTGGTTTGACGCGCAAGATCGCATTCTGCTGGATATCAACGGCGATGGAAAAACTGATCCGATTGGGGAACGACTTGCCTGCGGGGCGTTCTGCCGGATTGAGGGAAAACGGTTCGTTTTGCACAGCGACTTGCGCGGTGAAAAACTTGAAATCACCGAGCTTGCCGGAACCGGCCACATCGTGCCGCGACTTGAGCTGCAGTCGGACTCGGCTCGTGTTGCTGATCTTGCCGGCGAACTCGTCTCGCGCGACGGGGTTTGCGTCTCCATCCACGGGATCAACCAGCAAGTGGAATGTCCCGCCGGAGACTACCAAATCGAATCACTGAAACTGACCGTGATTGACGGCGCGACACACTACCGGTTTTCCTTCGCCCGTTCAGCGGACGCGAAGCAACGGATCACGGTACGATCCGCGCGGTCGACGTCCGCGGATCTATTGGGAAAACTGACGCTCCGCGGCGAACGGTCCGTTGCCGTGACCGAAGAGCTCACAAACCTCGTGATCATTCCGTCGCTGGGGACTTCGACGGGGCTTTACCTGACCGGTGCGAAAGTTGGAACCGGACAACCGACAGCGGAAAACCGCCTGTTGGTCGAATCGCGCGTCGAGCAACGAGTCATCGACAACGGTTCCGCCGGGTTTTCGTGAGGCACGTTTTGCCCGGTCTCGGTACGAGTCCCCGATGCAACCAGGGTCGCTGAGATTGTCAGTATTTTGAAATTCGACTCGGGTCCGCTCGCCGGTCAACTTATTGCAACCGCGGAGAACAACTGATGCGACACAATGCGCGTTTCCGAAACGTAATCGTGGCAATCCTGGGCCTCGGCTTGACCGGCCCCATGTGTTGGGCTGCCGATGACACAGCAACAACCGTGTCCGCGGCGGTTGCGTCTATTCGTTTGTCGGGGCGGGTCGTTGATCAGGCGAATCAGCCAGTTATTCACGCCACTGTCACGCTGGTTGCGAGTGACGGCAATGACCGCCGGTTGTTCGCCACTCTCGATCCCCAATGGGCCTGCATTCATACGGAGACCGACCGGCAAGGTCGCTATCAGCTTCATTTTTCACGTGATGACACGCGGTTTCTGATCCCGGGGAAACATTTGTTGGTTGTGCGTGCCGCTGGCTACAGACTCGCGTCGCGCGAACTGCCGATGGCTCGTTTGCAGGTGGATGTGCCGATTGATGTACGACTGCGGCACACACGCAACGTGACGGTCGAGGTTGTGAATTCGGACGGACAGCCGAGCGCTGATGTATCCGTGTATCTGGCGGTCATCGACGGACAACGCATACCGTGGTCCGTTGCGCGGCGATTCGCCAAAGCGACGACGGATCGGCATGGCCGCGCCGAGCTCGACTGTTCTAGTCTGGATTCGCTCGGTGCGGTGTTCCTCGTCGGACGGCAAATCGGCCAGCAGCGCGCACCGGTCGTTCGCTCCTCCGGCGGGATCTTGCGCGCAGCCACCATGCCGGTTCGCGACGTGCATGGCAAAATCGTGGCCTCGGATAAGACGCCGATTTCGGGCATGGACGAAGTAGCGATGTTCGTGATCACGTGTCCCCAATACAAGTACTCGTTCGCACGGCCGGCAATCGCATGCACGTGGGCGATCAGTCACGTTGCGCCATCAGGACAATTCAAGATGAATGCGCTTGGGATCGGCCAATTGACCTATCGAATCAGCTGTCCCGCGCGCTTTCCGTATCGTGAACCCTATTCGGACAAAGTGGTCCTTATCGAACGGGGCACGACGCCATATACCTGGCAACTTGGATTCCGCAAGCAGGTACGACTCAAAGCCACAACCACCGCTGCTGACACGGGCAAGCCCTTGCCGAACATCCACATCGCCTGCTCGGACGGGCGTCTCGAATCAACATTCACGGACAGGGATGGTCAGGCTGAGTTCTATCGTCGTTTCCATTCTGTATCGTATTATCCCTCTGACGCGCTTGGCGAATACTTTTCCGGGGACGCGTTCTATCTTGACACAAAGAAACTGCCCCACAACGATCAGATCGAAATGGATCCCGTGGCACTGGTGCGTAGCTCTGTTTGGCGCGGCCGAGTTGTCGACCAGCAAGGCCGCGCCGTTGCCGGCGCGAAGGTGAAATACGAGTACGCGCAAGAACGCTTCACGCGCACTGGCACCGCCTTCTCGGACTCCGAAGGCGAGTTTCGCTTGCGCGACGTGGCCGACGGCACGGCGGTAAAGCTGCACGCCGCCAAAGACAATGCGATTTCCGACGAAGTGTCATGCGTGGTCGATCCCAAGAAGGAACTTGTGGTGAAACTCACGGTGCAACCGACCGCCAAGCCGGTCGGTCGCGTCGTCGACCTTTCGGGAAGGCCAATGGCAGGCATTGCGGTTTCGATCAAGAAAGGAGAGACCTTCGTCAAGGAAAGCTATCGTCGCGAAGAATTGTCGGCCACGGATCTCTACGACGAGCCAACCACCGTTCGCACGCACGACGACGGCCGGTTCGAGTTTCCCGCGACGATCGACCGTGCCGCGCGCCTCCAGATACAGATTGACGATCCCCGTTGTTTCCCTTTCTATTCACCATTTGTCCAGGGTACCGTCAATGAGAACGCGGGCGGTTCCGGAGTGGATTCGCTGGAACTCGGCGATTCTCGAGTGATGCGCCGGCCCATGAAACGATCCGTGATGATTCGGGTTGTATCGCGCGAAGAAAAACCGATTGCCAACGCCGCGGTTGTCATTGTCGGGGCCAGGACCGGAACCGCGCGCGGCACGACCAGTGCCGCCGGTCAACTGCAACTTGACGTGCACGAAGGACGGTCGATCATCGCCATCAAAGCCCCCGGATATCGTCCGTTGTTTGCCAGAACGCCCGCGCTCGATACCGCACTGCGGTTCGTGCTTCAGGCTTCGCATTCACTTGACAGAGGCCTCGATGAAGCGTCCATTCGTCAGGTCGACCGAAAGGACTTCATGGACGCCGCGAAGGCCGTGTTTGCGGCCGTGCATGTTCCCGACCCGAAGTCATCCACCTACTATCGTCTTCGCCTGTACCTCGAAACGCTGGCGACGGTGACTCCCGGCAAGGCGATCGAGTTCGCCGCGACGAATTTCTCGCAAAGCCCACAGGTGCAACAAGCGGCACTGATGTGTGGGCTCAAGGCACTGGAACGCAAACCGGAACTGATCGAAACGGTTGATGTCGTTTCAAAACTCCCGGACCAATACCGGAATTGGGCGCTGACCGCGGCTGCTCGAGCGACGGGCGATGTTGATCTGCAGCAGGACTGGCTGGCCGAGGCACTGGTTGCGGCACGCAATATGTCCGGTACACAAAAAACGTACTCGATCGTAAACCTGGCCAAGCTGTTTCTTATTTCCGGACATGAACAACTTGCCGAGCAGTTGATCAGCGAACTTTGGTCAAACGCCGCCGACTTGCGGGCGATGGTCAAGTCGGGGCGACGTGACGAGAAAGTGGGTGAGTCCCGAACACTGGGTCCGATGCTTGCCATCGTTGATTTGGACCGGGCCCGGAAACTGATCGCGTTAACCGCTAGAGAAGTCGAAGCCGCGAGACTGAAATCCGAGGCGCTCTTGTACTGGGGACTCGCGCATCGAGACGAGTTCGCCAAACGCTTACGTGCCGGGACGTTGCCACCAATCGACCCGGCGGGAATTCAAACACTGCTCTACCTGATGTCAAATGCTCCGCACCTCGTTCGGCGCGGCCTGCCGGAACCACTTGCGCTGGCGAAGACCATCGACGACCCAAAGACAAGAATGCAGTTCGCGCTGTTTCACGCCCGTCTTGCGAGTGACGACCAACTCCGTCACGCGCTGGTGGAATTGGCCATCAACGCCGTTGCGCGGGCCGCCGTGAACACGAGGGACGACTATTACTCCCGTCACTATGTCGGTGCCGTGCTGCCGGGACTACAGCGTCTGCAACATGTCGACTCGGAGGACCTCGACCGTCTGGTGTTTGCCTCGCTCTGGCACCTGCCACCTCGATTCGACAACGATCGGCTCCAAACCGTTCTTGCCGGTGCTGCACAAATCCTGGCGTTCCGCGATCGGCAGCTTGCCCGCGTCTTGCTCGAGCCGTGCTACCAGGATTGCGGCTGGCTGTTCATGGTCATGGGCAGTCAGCTGGGATTTGCCAACGATATGACACTTGAGTCCGTGGCGGGTGTGGATCCCAAATGGAGTATTGAAATCGTTGACCATTTGTGCGGGACGGTGTTTCAACGTGACGCCGTAAGTCAACTCGAGTTGCGCACTGCCGTAATTCGGGCCTTGGTTGCCTGGTTCGACCGGCTGTGATCCTTCCGCATCGAGAGGCAATAGTGTGGGGCGATGGGGTCAGACCTTGTTTTTTGTTTGCCGCGCGATGCGGGTCTCGAGCGTTCGAATCGCTTGCCGCAACGTGGCGTTCGCGGGCAAGTCCCGGTCGATCCGCCGCGTTAGGTTGCTGACGCTCTCCGGGCGACCCAGCCCCAGAAGGGCCGATAACTCACGGAGCGTGGCCGTTGTCAAGCGTCGGGCAAGCCACGCGGCAACCGCCCGCGCAATGTGGCTTTCGCCGCGCACCGCCAGAATTGCCGGTTCCACGCCATAGTAGTCGGTGACGGCCGCAAACACCGAATCGACGTCGCCGGCCCCGAGCCGTTGCGCCCGGGGCACTTCATCAGCATACCGTGGTGCGTCCATTTCGCGGCGAACTCGATCGACGAAATCCTCGCCACCGAGCTTGTCTCGGTGGAAAACCGTTTAGACGCAGAAGGAATCCC
>CAZSOG010000384.1:0-5673 GCA_964607555.1 uncultured Pirellulaceae bacterium
ATGACTGGATTCTTTGGATAGAAGAACTCCGTTCCCCATTGATTCCCATCGGTGTTCACGTCGATTCCGTTGACGTTGTTCTTGCCGTTGAAGACATTGCCTCGCCATAAGGACTTTTCGCCCGGACCAAAACCGTACGGCTCAAATAACATTATTGACACGTACAGACCGCGCTCGCCCGCCTGTTGGATTCGGGCACGCAGGCGGTCGAAGAACTTCTGGTTAAAACGACGTAGATCGAATCTTGGCAGTCCGTCGGTGGCGTTGCCCGGCCCGGTGCGCTGGTACATCATTGGGCTGGCCGTGCGTGTCGGGTCCAAGACGCCACTGCCCGTGCTCCAGATGATCCAGTTACGCAGAAAATTAAACCGCCGCTCGGCAGCGAAATTCAAGTACCAGTTCCAGTCGAGAACGTGCTTGTTGCCATAAGTGACCTTCTTGCTGAAGCTGTTGTCCTGAAGATCACAAAACACCTGGTGTCCCGCAAGGCGCATGGCGGTGCCGCTGCCGTCGACGAAATAGCGTGGGTTGACTGGGTGGACGCGCAGCGGTCCAGTTGCCGGACGGCACGGTCCCGCGTTGGTTGGCACCGCATCGACGACACCCGGAGCAGAACTCGCTTGAATTGCCCGCGATCCGGCGAACATCGCGGACGATGACGAGATCAAGAATCGACGACGCTGCATGGTTCGCCTCCTTCGGTCGCGCTCCAGCTGGTCCATGGGGGTCAGTACATCAATATCGGTCGCAATTTCAACGCAAGTCAAACCGCGACACGAGTTGCGGACTTGGCAGACGATGTTGCGCATGATAGCCTAGACGTTGTTTGCGTACTCCATCGAGGCAATCGCGGTATCCTGTCGTGGACATTCTGCCGAGACAACGTTTATCTCGTTTGTGTTCGCTTTATTGTCGTGCAGCGTTGCCTCGCGAACAACCTGGATGGCGACGCAATCGCCGAAGAAATCCGATTCGATCTTATCAAATGGATGGTGCAACCGTGAAGAAAGTCCTTCCTAGTCAACGCGCGTTCATCGCCGCGATTATCTTATCCGGATTGCTCGGGCCGACAGCGGTTGAGCAAGCGGTTTCTGGGGGGATCAAGGCGGATGACGATGTAACGGTGGAACGGGACGGCGCGCAGGGGACAATACAGGTCAGGATCACCGCGAGGGACGGACGCATTGCGTGGCGCGACGTTTTGAAAGCACTGTTGCGCGTGGAGCAACTGAATGACGAGGCTCTGCAGCATAGGTTGCCATCCGGCACGCTTGATCTAAACCGTTTTTCGAGTCGATTCGCAATTCTGGGAATCAACGCCGCGCTTGGGCCCGACATCCGAATGCAAATTGTCTCGGCGAGTACGGACATTGAAGACGTACACTTGTTGGTGACGATCGACCGCGGCGCCCTGCGTGACAAGAGGAGACGCGCCGGCAAAAAGATCCGCGCGACAATTGCGCATCGCCAGACCGGTCGAAACGGTGAGACGTACGGACTTTCATTGACAGAAGGGTGGCACGCAGTCGGTGCCGACAAGCCGCTGGTCATCGTGGTCCACGGATTCAATTCCTCGCCACGGCAGTTTAACCCCCTGGTATTGGCTCTCCAGAAGGACGGATTCCCAAGTGGTACGTACAGCTATCCGGACGACCAACCGATCGCTGATTCGGCGCGGCAGTTGTCGGCTGATCTGAAGAAACTCGCTTCCGAATACCCGGAGTTGAGAGTATCGCTTCTGACTCATTCCATGGGGGGACTCGTGGCGCGGGCTGCGGTCGAAGACCCAGAGCTCGATCCGGGCAACGTCAAGAAATTGATCATGGTTGCACCACCCAATCATGGTACCCTGCTGGCCCATTTCACGTTCGGCCTGGACATCTTGGACCATGCTTTACCAAGATCGCAGCGAAGTGAAGTATCCAGATTCTACGCGGCGGTGGCGGACGGATTTAATGAGGCCGCCGCGGATCTGAGACCTGGCTCACAATTCCTCCATAAGTTGAACGGCCGGCCAAGAAACTCCAGTATCCGCTACTCCATCTTCCTCGGCTCCGGAGGTCGGCTTACGCAACAACAACTCGACAGCCTTCGCGAAGAACTCAAGGCCGCGGAACAAGCGAGCGCTGCCGCAGCGTTGTTCACTCCAAAGTTGGACGCGATTCTGGCCGACTTGGATGAAGTGCTCGTTGGCAAAGGGGACGGCGTCGTAGCCATCAAACGCGGGCGGCTTGAAGGCGTTGATGACACGGTCGAGCTGGACTTCACGCATTTGGGGGGATTGCAAAAAGAGGAGCAGTTGGCCGGTCACGAACTGTACGAAGCAGTTCTGACGCGGCTGCGCAAGTGAAACGGTCCAACCGCTTGTCCAAAACCTCTTCCGCACGGCGTTTATCCGCTGCTGCGACGGAGTGGACGCCCATCGTACATGTTGGAAACCGGTTTTTGTGACAGGCGCTGATGTGAGATGCCGTGCGTGCTCACGCCGCGCAAGCAGTTTGACCTCATACGGCAACGATCACTGGTCAAGAACCACGGTACCTGACACAACGGAAGTCACCATGAAACAGCCCGTTACATGCGATCGTCGCGGATTTCTCACGAATACCTTGTGCGTGTCCAGTATCGCGCTCGGCTTTTCGCTCTGCCTGGCCAATGGCGTGCGCGGCGCCGATGGACCGGCCGACGTACCATCGCTGCCGCGCGAGTTTCGTGCCGCCTGGGTTGCGACCGTGGGCAATATTGACTGGCCTTCCCAACCTGGCCTGTCGGTCGGTGACCAGAAACGCGAGGCCCTGGCGATCCTGAACCGATTGGTCGAACTCAATATGAACGCTGTTGTATTGCAGGTTCGTCCGCAGGCTGACGCCATGTATGCGTCGCCACTGGAGCCTTGGTCGTCATTCCTGACGGGCACGCAGGGCAAGGCCCCCGAGCCGTTCTATGATCCGTTGGAATTCTGGATTGAAGCGGCCCATGCACGCGGACTCGCGCTGCATGCCTGGTTCAACCCGTATCGGGCGAATCATCCGTCGAATCAGAGCAAGCTCAGCGATCGGTCGATCGTGAAAGCGCGACCTGAGTTGGTCGTCAAGTTGGGAAATCGCGGTTATTACTGGATGGACCCGGCGCGGCGCGGTGTCCAGGATCACTCAGCCGCGGTCGTCATGGACGTTGTTCGGCGTTATGATGTGGACGGCGTTCATTTTGACGACTACTTTTACCCCTACCCCAGTTACAATGATAACCGCGACTTTCCAGACGGAAAAAGTTGGCATGCCTATCAGGCTTCTGGCGGTAAGCTGTCGCGCGACGCGTGGCGGCGTAATGCCGTGAATCAGTTCGTATCGCGGATCTACCGTGAAATCAAGAAAGTCAAGCCGTACGTTGAGTTCGGCATTAGTCCATTTGGAATTTGGCGACCAGGGCACCCGCCCAGTATTCGCGGACTGGATCAATACAACGTGCTCTACGCCGACGCCAGGCTCTGGTTTAACAAGGGCTGGGTCGATTACATGACTCCCCAACTCTACTGGCCGATCGCCCAGATCCCACAGAGTTTCCCCGTTTTGTTGGGCTGGTGGAATCGACAGAACCTTCAGAGGCACCATTTGTGGCCCGGCACCACGTTGGTTCGATCGAGCCGGGAAGGTGGCGAGATCGAGATCCTGAACCAGATCATGATCGCGCGCGGGATGACGCCGGACAGTCCGGGAATCTGTATGTTCAGCATGCGGTCACTGTTGTCTGAAGAGAATCACCTTGCCGAACAACTTGTCAAGGGCCCCTTCGACACGCAAGCCCTGATTCCGGCGTCTCCCTGGTTGGACGACCAGCCGCCACCGGCGCCGGCGGTTAACGCAACGAAGCCGGCCGATGGCGTTCGAGTATCGTGGACGCCGCGCGCAGGTGAGTCGGCGTTCTTGTGGGTTATCTACAGCCGCCGTGGCGATCAATGGTCTTATGAGATCTTGCCTGGAGCCCAGCACGAAATCGTGCTTGCCAATGGCGACACGCCAGTGAAACGCATCGCCGTCTCCGCCGTCGATCGCAGCCGGAATGAAAGCGCAGCGACCGCGATCGATGTGAACTGACGCCCACCGGTCATGACGTAGCCTCCCCACGCGAAAACGGCCTTCACAACATCGAGTATCCGAACCGAAAACACGCATATCGAGAAAGGACAGATGATGAAGACGATCATGTCTGTTGGCACTCGAAACAACATGATGCGCGCGTTCGTGCCCGCGCTCGCCGCCATCGTGATCGGCGGCGGCGTAATCGGAGGCGGCGTGATGCACGTGGGTCCCGTGGGCCGAGCCGCTCCTCCGGAACCATCGGCAACGGCCCTTGACGAGCCAGCGTCTGGTGCGGCGACCAGACAACCCGAAGTCTGGTTGTGCGCCGGTGATCGAATTGCCGCCCTGCTGCGCGAAGACGCCGAGTGGCCATTCGTAAAGCGGCATTTGACCGGCATCAAGTTGTATGTGGGACAATTAGGAAAACCACGCCGTCCAACGATCGCGTCCCCATCCGATCGACTCCGACAGCTCGCCCGATTCTTGCGGGAACAGCACCTGCAAGTCGCGGTCGAACTGGGCGGATGTTTGGACTTCGCGCCGATGGACGATACGGCCGGTGAGTGGTCGGCGCGCCATGAACTGGCGGCGATCGACAACTTCTACGCCGCCGGGGGGAAAATCGACTTCCTTGACATCGATGGACCGATTCGACGATTGATGCACCCGAACCATCGCCGCGATGGACGGCACTTCGACTCGATCGAAAAGGCCGCGAATGAACTCGTCAACGCCCTGCGAATTCACCGCAAGGTGCATCCGGAGATTCGCTACTGGCTATTGACCAATTTTCCAAACTGGGGCTGGCGCGGCGATGTTTCTTATCACGCGCGCGGCCCGAACCGGCAAGACTACGGTGATTACGATCAGGTCGTGCGTATCGTGCTCGCCAAGCTCAAGAACGCGGGTATCCCCCTGGACGGTGTGACCGTCGATAATCCGTATGGCTATTTGATCGGCAACCACCGCTCAGTGAAATTGTCCGATCCGAAGTCCGTGAACTGGCTTGGCCGAGTCCGGAGTTACGAGGATTTCGTCCGGGAGAACGGACTCACGTTCAATCTGATCGTGAATTCGGAGCGTGGTGGCCAAGAATCCGATGAACGGTTCTTTCGCGAGACGCTGCGGATGGTCGACCTGTACCGACAAGCCGGCGGGCAACCGACTCGTTGGTTCGTGCAAAGCTGGTACGCGCATCCCAAGCAAATGGTGCCCGAGTCGGCGCCACACTCAATGACGGCGCTGGTCAAGGCCGTGATCCAACACGTAGGGTCCGACACGCCGGTCCAGAAACGCAAACGCTGAGGCGTGGGCGACACCCTGTGCGTGGGGTTGAGGGGAGAACAGCTTCGGAGCAAGCGACCGATGGGCAATTCAAGATGACGGCGCCCAGTGAGCATTCTGCCCTCATCATGCTGCCAACGTTCCTTCCGGTGCTGGAAATTCAGCCACGGTAACTGTTCACGACCCGGAAAGCTGTAAACCGCAGATCAACGCAGATGAACGCAGATAGGGCAATCCGTAGTGTAATTCGCGAACTCGAACAAGCGATCGTGATTACATCCGATACGAAGAAGGAACACAACTTTCTTCC
>CAZSOG010000385.1:0-5665 GCA_964607555.1 uncultured Pirellulaceae bacterium
GGAGCGCGACCGAAGGAGGGCGTACTCCCTTGTGGGTTGCGGGCCTCCCGCACTACGGCTTGTCAACCAATGCGCACGCGAATTCGAACTGCACGGCGGTCTTGCCCCCGCACTCGACTTTCGCCTTCATGAAAAACGCGTTTGCTAATCGTTCCACCAGCGTGACATGGATGTCCACCACCTCGCCCGGGTGGACCATGTGCCGAAAACGGACGTTATTCATGCGCGTCGCGACCGGAACGCCCGCCCCACGCCCCACGCTCCGCGCCACCAGGACACCGCCCGCTTGCATGGCACATTCGCAGAGCATCACGCCGGGAACCAAAGGGAAGTCCGGATAGTGCCCTTGCAGAAAAAACTCGTCCGCGTGGAATGTTTTGCGGCACGTTATTCCTTGGCTGTCGGCTTGTACAATCTCATCCAGGAGCAGCATCGGCGCGCGATGCGGAATCAATGACTCAATCGCTTCCCGACTCATGGCAACTCCTCGCCCGCGGCGTGCGTGTTTGCGCGGTCAACAATGCGTCGACGTCGTTCGCGACGATCACTCCATAGTTGATTGCGCCCAACCAGCCGGACATGATAATCCCAACGCTTCCGGCATGATAGAGTCCGCGGACCTGATCGGGCAATCCACGGCTGATCGCGAGCCCTTCGAATTTGGTTCCGAAACTGGCGCCTGCCATATGTTTCGTGTAATGCTCGAACGTCCGCGGCGTAGCCGCCTCGACATGGGCGATCCGGTGGCGACAGTTCGGTACGTACTGTTCGAGCGCATCAAGGGTCGTCGCGATCAGATCCTGCTTGCTTTGTTCGTAGGCCTCCGGCGTTAATTCGGCCCAGTCTTCGTAGCGCGCGTTGGTGCTGGATACAATCAGGCAGCGCGGCGCGGTCTCCGGCCGAATGCGCGGGTAGTAGAACGAAAACGTGCGGCTCGTGATATCGCGACTCAGCAGCAAGTCCGTGCGGAAAACGGGCGCGGTCGAGCTGAACAATAGATCGCCGGTCGATTCATCCAGTGTTTCACCCGGGTGGAGTGCCATGTAGACCTGCGTACTGCTGTTATTCAAACGGACCTGACATGCCTCTTCCACGAACGTCTGGTCGAGCATGGCCGGGTCCAACATCCGGGAAACCGTATCGACGAGATTCGCGTTGGAGACGACCGCGGAGGCCTTTAGATCGCGCCCGTTGCAACGCACTCCCACGACACGACCATGTCCCACCAGGATCTTGTCAACGTCGCATCGCACACGCACATCCACGCCGTTGCGCGCCAGTTCCGCCGTCATCATCCGAATCAGCCGATCGGTACCACCAAGAAACGTGAAGACGCCGCGCGCCATGAAATTTGAAAAGACGATCCCGTACGTGATCGCCGGATCTTCCAGCGTGGACCCGTTCGCATACGTGATCGGTTCCATCAGGAGACGCACGACATCCTCACGGCCCGGGAAGAATCGGTCAAACAGCTGGCGGTTCGTCATCGACTGGTCGTCATAGAAATTCATCCGCCGCGCCGTATCAAAGAATTCGCGCACGGTCTCGGCATTCAGCCCGAATCGTTCCACGAGCAAGCGTGTGAAATCCTCGCGGTCAAAAGTCGTGGTCAGCGAGAACATCGGATTGTCGAACCGGATGTTCTTCAGTTGGACAATCGAGTCGGCGATTTCCCTGGTCCAGTAGCGTCGGCAGCTCTTGATCATACCGGCCGGGAACCCATGGAGCGAAATATCGAAGATGTGCCCGCCGGGGCGTTTGAACCACGTGGCGAGACCGCCCAACTTGTAGTGCTGCTCCAGCAATAAGACGTCATGGCCGGCCCGACCGAGCACGTTCGCCGCAGTCAGTCCGGCGAGTCCGCTGCCGATGACGATCACGTCGTAACGCGGCTTGATGTCCTTCAGGTAGTCCTTAGCCATGGATCAGTGGTCCGACAATAGGTAACGGTTGGCAATCATGATTCCGCTGACGATGGTGCCGATAATACCGACGTAGCCCTGGTCCGTACCGCATATATAGAGCTGCTCAATCGGCGTGCGGCCATCCAGCTGTTTCGTCGGCGCGCCGTAGACGGCGCCGTTGTCGTGGCCCGTGAAACGATGGATCGTGCGCGGCGTGAACAGATCCGTGTCGATCACGTGATGCCGATACTCCGGCACGTAGTCGGTCGCCTTGCGCGCCGCACGGTCGTACCAGGCCAACTTCTGCAGCCGGTATTCATCTTCCGGCAGCCGACTCCAGCCACCGTAGTCGGCCAGCATCGAGACGCGTACCACACCCTCACCGGTCGCCGGCTCCGCGTACATGAAATTATTGGGCGAGCATATCACGCCGGTTCGAGTATCGCAGAGCGTACGCCGCGGACGCTGCCAATGGAACGACCCGGAATCGTTGAAGAAGACGATCGTCTGGTCGTGCCCCAATGCCGATGGCGGCCGATCGAGAATCGAGATCGCTTCGATGAAGGAGAGTTCGCCCGGAGTGCACTCAGGAATCGGTTCGGGCGTGTCGGCCAGCCGCATCGTTTCGACCATGCCCGCCGACGAGACGATATGGCGCGCGGTCAGCTGCGTGCCATCTTCCAGCTCCAGTCCGACGGCACGGCGGCCTTCGACGCGAATCCGGCGGACGCCGGCACGCAGCCGCAACTCGCCACCCAGACCACGAAAACGCCGCACGAGATTGCGCAAAATCAAACGCACACCAGCCGCCGGCCGCGCGAAACCCTCCAGGAAGATACTCCGGAACATGATGCTGAACTGACCGAAGTCCATGTCGTGCTGGCGGGCATTGCCGTACCACATTATGGGACAAAACAACATCTCGCGCAACAACGGATCCGAGATGATCTCGGCAACGCGTTGCCGCGCCGACAGACGGTGGTCCGGGCCCTCAAGATCGTCGTAGTCGATCAGCCGTGCCGTCAATGTCCGAAAATTGTCAATCTCGCTCGGAAATGCCGCCGCGATTTCCGTTTCGAGCAGTTCAATGTTGTTGTTGAATCGGAGCGTGACATCGGGAAACGCGATCGAAGACGATATCTGGGGCACCAGGCCGAAATCGTCCCATCGGAATCGCAACTGGCGCAGCAACCGCGCCAACGGCCCATGCTTCGCGCCCTTCGGAGTATAATTCGTAACAGCATGCAAACCGACATCATAGTTCCGACCGCGCAAACGGTAGAACGAATTGAGTCCGCCAATTGTCGTGTGCCGCTCGACAATACAGACACGCCGGTCGAAATGGGCCAGACGAATGCCGGCCGCCAATCCCGACAAACCGGCGCCGATGATGATGGTATCATACATGGCAATGTGTCACCGATTTGTCGTCCCTGACCGAAGAACTTGATCGCGGAACAGGGTATGCGACCGGACACGCAGCCACGACGCTATGCGCGGCGGCCCCCGATCGCGTCAAACCTCGGAATCGCTCATGCACGCCGCGCTAGATCTTTCATCAATGGTTCCAAATAGGCCACCGTGCTCTGCATGCTCGCCAGGTGCTCGTAATCCTCTTCCGGAATCTGGACGCGGTATCGCTTGCGCAACTCCATGACGATGTCCAGGAAGTCCATGCTGTCCAGCTCAAGCTGATCACGAAACGAAACGTCGTCTTTCAGCGCGCTCATGTCCTCGTCGGGTGCGATATCCGAAAGAATATCCAAAACTTCTTCACGTATTTCACCAGGCGTCATACCGCGATGTCTCCTCGAATCCTATTCATCGAACCGTTTTACAATGACCACGGAGTTTATTCCCAACATCCCGAAGGAATTGTTCAAGATGTAATTCACCTGTCCAATCTCCCGGGCCTCGTTGATGACCAGCCCCGGAAGTTCACACTGGGGATCGAGTCTGTCCACATTGATCGTCGCATGGCACATATGATCGTGAAAGGCGTCCAGATTCCCTGCCAGTTCCAGCGCGCCGGCCGCCCCCATGCTGTGCCCGATAAAACTCTTCGTATTGTTGAAAAACGTATGGTCTGCTCCAGCAAACGCTTGCCGCAGCGCCTTGCACTCCTCGATGTCGCCACTGACCGTACCCGTGGCATGCGTGTTCACAATGTCGATCTGCTCCGGTTTCAGGCCGGCTCGGTCCAGCGCAATCTGAATGCACTCCGCCTGGCGTACCGCATTGGGCAGCACGAAATCGGTCGCGTCCGTGTTCATGCCGTAGCCAGCCAGCTCGGCGTAAATCCGCGCGCGCCGGCGGCGCGCGTCCGATAATCGCTCGACCACGAACACGCAAGCGCCCTCGGCAACCACGATACCGTTTCGCTGCAAGTCAAACGGCCGCGATGCACGCGTTGGATCGGGATGGTCCGCCAAGGCACCCTGACTCCGAAAACCGGCAAAAATCCCAAACGTGTGAATGCTCTCGGAAACTCCTCCCGCCAACGCGATGTCGCATTCCCCGAGCCGCAGCATCTGAGCGCCTTGGATCAACCCCGCATTACCCGCGGCACACGCCGCGCCAATCGTATAATGCGGGCCCGTGATCCCCATGTTCAACGCGACTTCACCCGCCGGGCTGTTCGCCACCGTGCGCGGATTGTGGTGATGCGACCAAAAACTCGTGTCGTAGTCGTAACCCTTCAGTTCGTGAATCTCGTTCTCGGTCTCGACGTTGCCATGCTCGGTCACGCCGAGATAAATCCCGACCCGAGATCGGTCCACGTCCTCCCAGTCCAGCCCCGCGTCATCCACCGCCTCGTGGCTCGCGTAGATGCCCACGCTGCCGGCCCGCGTGCCGCGGCGCAACTCCTTTCGCGACTGATGTTTCGTCGTCTCAAACTCGCACACGCCAGCGTTCGTTTCACCAACGTAACGGATCGAATACCGGCGTACGCCACTGCGCCCCGCCAACAGATTCGCGCGCAGCTCGGCCCGCGTGTTTCCGATCGGCGCCGTGAGCCCCACGCCCGTTATCACGACCCGCTGGGAGTCCGGACCATCCCACGGTACGCTTGCCGCAGCCATTCGTGCATTTCCTTCGCTCGGGGTAAAACTCTTGAAACTACATCCTCCGGCCCCGATTGGCAAGCCGACGCGACTGCCGCAACCACGCTCGGCACGGAGATCCGAGCAGCTGTCAACGCCCGTCACATGGGCCCATCCAACGTCCAAGGCCCGGTCTGGACCGGTAAATAACCCCGGCTCGGGGCATCTGGCGACTGCCCGGTCGGTGGAGACTCGACGCACGACGACGGGTAAAAACAACCGCCAACGACGCTTACCGGCACGGTTTGGCTCTTGTCCGTGTGGCTCGAGCCCCGGGCGCAGGTTATTCGCAGACGCTTTGGCGACGCGCTGGACCGGAAAACGCACACGGATAGAAACGCCCCTCTAGCTGGGAGACTGATTCACCCATGGGACGAGCCCATGGAGGTCTGGGGGTGATAGGTGGGCGTCACCCAGGGTGGCGTTTCGTCCGCCTCCGGCGGGCTGCGCTTATCCTAGACTTTGGCGTGTAACGCCTTCGGCGTAAAGCAACGTGTTCGTGGCAGGGCATAATGGCGTGCGTGTGGAAAACCGTTCGGCGCACCGAAGTTATGGTACCGCGAGACATTGAATTCGGGAAACCCCCGGGGCTATCGGCGTAATGTCGGTGTTCATGTCTTTACCGCGAAGCGGTTACATTCCACAGCCCAGGGTCGC
>CAZSOG010000386.1:0-5658 GCA_964607555.1 uncultured Pirellulaceae bacterium
GAAAAGGAAGAGCAGCGCAAACAGCTGGTCGAGAGTTTGGAAATCGGCCAGGTGCTGGAAGGAACGGTGCGCAATCTGCGCGATTTCGGGGCCTTTGTCGATATCGGCGGAATCGATGGGCTTGTCCATGTCAGCCAGCTGAGCTGGGATCGAGTGAATCATCCGAGCGAAGTACTGGAAGTCGGCCAGAAAATTCGTGTCAAGATCGAGAAACTCGACAAACAGACGGGCAAGATCGGCTTGTCCTATCGCGATCTGTTGGAACATCCTTGGGAACATGTCACGGAGAATTTTATCCCGGACAGTATCGTCACTGGAACGGTGTCCCGAGTCGCCAAGTTCGGTGCATTTGTCAAGTTGGCCCCGGGGATCGAGGGGCTTGTCCATATCTCCGAGTTGGCCCATTCCCACGTTCCATCGGTCGGCAGCGTCGTTTCCGAAGGGCAAGAGATCGAGGTGAAGATCTTGTCGGTTGACAAGGCGAGTCAGCGCATCGCGCTCTCGATGAAAGCCGTCTTACCCGAACCGGTCCCGGAAGCAGCATCGGAAAGCGATTCGCACGGAACGTCGGATGCGCGGCGACAAACGGGCAAGAAACGCCGCACGCCGTTGCGCGGGGGCATGGATCGAGACTCTGGCGGCGGACAATTCGGCCTGAAATGGTGAACGCGTCTCCGACGGTCGCTGGCTTGATTGACACACGCTCCACCCAGACGATACAATAGCGACTCGCCGCATGGACGAAACAACGCGATAGCCCATGGACGACAGTGGCCTTCCTGGCCCCACCCGACTGCACGTTTCACCTGTTGGCCATGCATGCGACGGTTCCACGTCGCCCACCGGCGTTTCCAGGTGAGCGCGTGAATTCTGAATGCATGTCAATTGTGACGGTGACTCGTTCGTCACGAACCCAGCCGAACAAGAATTCAAGGAGTGAAATGAAATGAGTAATACCCCTGCGTTCACAGACGCTGATTTCCAGCAAGAAGTACTGGAGTCGACAGTTCCCGTACTGGTCGATTTCTGGGCACCCCGGTGCGGCCCCTGCTTACGCATCGCTCCGATGATCGACGAACTTGTGACCGAATACGGTGAGACGGTGAAAATCGGCAAAGTGAACATCGATGATAACCCCGGCGTGGCGCAACAGTACAGCGTGTTCAGTATTCCCACGCTTATCTTGTTCAAAGACGGTCAGCCGGTCGAGAAATTCGTCGGCGTGCAGCCGAAAGCACGCATCAAGATGGGCATCGACCAGCACGTCTGAGCTGCGACTTCGCGAGAAATCAATTCCTCGCCCCCCTCTTGGGTTGTATGCGTGGCTTCGTTAGATTCTTATACCGTGACCTGCCATGTTTGACACAAGCCAAGCATTGACTAACCAGTAACGAAAAAAGTGGCGCTGTCCAATTCGTGTCTCCGCAAGAATGATAATGCACCTGAGGTTTCTCTTGGGTTGCGGGCGCAGGCTCGCGTTAGGATGGATGGGCACTTCCCAAGATTACTCACACTGCCAAAAAAGGAGTCAGACGTCATTTGGCCTCAGTCGCTATCGAGCAACGAGAGATTGGGGGCGATTTGGTGAAGCTGTTCGCGCATGAACTGCTTGACGCGTGCCGTGGTCTTGAGTCGCAGCGCGCGTTGCAGGACTTCTTCGGCGCGTGCCGTGCTCAGATGGGACGCCAGGTCTTTCATCGAAGGCAGAAACGCCGGGCTCATGCTGAAGCTGCGCAGGCCCATACCCAGCAGCAGCACGAAGGCGCGGGGCTGACCCGCCATTTCGCCACACAGTGTCAGTGGCTTGTTGGCATCGCGACAGACGTGCACGATGCGCGTCAGCAAACGCAGCACGGGGGGCGCGAGCGGTTGGCAGAGGTGACTTACTTTCGGATTGTCCCGGTCGGCGGCCATCAAATACTGTACCAGATCATTCGATCCGATCGAGACGAAGTCGACACTGTGCAGGATCGTGTCGATCGCGATCGCGGCGGCGGGAACTTCAAGCATCATGCCGAGTGGCACGGCGCGGTACGCCCGGCCTTCCGCGTCCAATTGGCGGCATGCGCGCCGCACGATCTTGCGGACGCGATGAATCTCTTCCAACGCCGTGATCATGGGGAACATGATACGGATTTGGCCACGCATGCGGTGGGCATGGGCAGCCGCACGCAAGATAGCGCGCAGTTGGGCCAGAAAAAAGTCCGGATGCTCGAACGATAGCCGGATGCTCCGCCAGCCCATGAACGGATTCGCCTCCTTGTGCTGGTGGCCAAGATAGGGGACCGTCTTGTCTCCCCCGATATCGAGCGTCCGAATCGTGACACTGTGACTCGGTGCTGCCGCGACGATTTCACGGTAGGCTGTCAATTGTTCTTCTTCGTCGGGCACGTCGGGATGCATCAAGTAAAGGTACTCGGTGCGAAACAGGCCGATACCCGACGCGCCGACCAAAGTGGCGGCTTCCGCATCGGCCGCATTGTTGATGTTGGCCAGCAACTCAAGCGACGTGCCGTCAGCCGTCACGGCCGGTTGATCCCGATTCGCCGCCAACTCGTCCTTGAGTACGAAAAATTCGCGCTCCAGCTTGCGGAAAGCGGCCGCTGTCTCGGGATCGGGATTGACCGTGACATGCCCATCGCGGCCGTCCACGACGATGGTATCGCCCGTTTTCACTTGGCGCAGTATCCCACGAACTCCCGAGACGGCCGGAATGCCGCGGCTGCGCGCGATGATCGCCGCATGGCTCGTCTGACTGCCGGCTTGCGTGACGATGCCCCGGACCTCGATCTTGCCAAGCGCGACGGCTTGCGACGGCAGAAGCTCGTCCGCGACGATAATCAACGGGCCGTTGAGCGAATGGGTTTCCGGTTTGAGCACGTCTGACAGATGGGCACTCAACCGGACCACCACATCACGCACATCGTTCAGCCGCTCCATAAGGTACTCGTCCTTGGTGCGCGCGAACAAGGAAGAATACTCATTCAGCAGGCGATGCAGCGCCAGGGGGACCGTGAGTCGATCCCGAACGATCCAATCGCGCACACGGTGCGTGAACGCCACGTCACGCAGAATCGACTCGTGGACGGCGAAAATACCCGCTTCAACGTGTCCGACTTGAGACTGGACCTTGTTCTGGAGGGCACGCAGATCGGCAATCGATTTCTCTTTCGCCGCCTCGAATTGCGCAAGCTCGGCCGTGACGTCCTCGTCCTCCAGCCGCTTGGTTTCTGGATCGACGAAGATTGCGTGAATACAATACGCGGTGCCCACCGCGACCCCGGGAGATACAGGAATTCCTTTACGCATGACACGCAATGTAGCACCGAATCCCCCAAATGACAATTCAGATCGGGCTGGCAACTCCGCATGCCCATGCGGCACCTTCCCCAGTAGAGGGGTGTTCGTAATCGCAATTCAGGCAGGCCCCCCAAGTATAAAAGGGCTTGGCGTCTGGCGCGCTTACAGGCTGACTCGAGGGTGATGAATAGTTGAGGGTGCCCCACTTGTTACAGTGACTGGGTCAGCACCGGTTTTCTACCGCCGGAGAGGTTGAATATGGCTTTCAGCCAAAGGATTCTTGAAGACGAAGGCATTTCAAGATGAGATTTTCCGAAATTACTGGACTTTCGCCAGACGCCAAAATGCAAAACTGCAGATATTATCGAGAATCCGTGTCGATCAGTGTTCTTTTTCTTCTCGTCCGTGAACAAGTACCCTTATTTTTTATTTCTAATTTCTTATTTCTTATTTCCCCCTCCCCTTCAGTGGCGGGATGAGCATTTGTTCGCGCAGCGCGACGAACAGACCGGCGGCGATCAGGTCGGCGGTCGTACCCGGGTTGCGTCGATGGTGGTCGGCGCGCAGCCAGAAATCGAGGTCGGCCAGGGCCGCATGGTAGGCGGCGTGATGCGGTGGACCCACGTCGAGTACGCGTGTCGCCTTATCTTTGGCCGCATTAGCAATTTCGCGCCCGCACTTGCGCGCGATCAGGCTGTCGCCGTGTGTCGCCAGCAGTTGGACATGCGTGTGAACGATGGCCGAGGACAAGTCCAAACCGCATTGCAAGCCATCCATCAATTTCGGTACGACGTCGTTGAACACGGTCGCGAACTGGTTGACGTACTGGCGTGCGACGAGATCACGGTCTGCCGCCACTCGCATTGCCTCGAGCAGGTCCGGTGGGGCCGCATTGGCGACGTCGAATCGGTCGGCGCGTCCCAATCCGCCAGGTGTCGCCGCGCGAATCGCCGCGTAGACGGCCTGGGCATCGCCGGGCGTGAGCAGATTCAGGACGGACGCGATCCCCACGGCCAGAGGTTGGTCACGAGGCACGGCCGCCAAGGGCGCCAGCAAGAGGACGGTACCGAGATTCGTATTCACCGCGGTCCATGCGCGCCGCGCGGCAACGGCATCCGCCACCGTCTTACCGACACCGTGCTCCACCGCGCGTTCCATCACCGGTCCGATCGCCGTGGCGCTGACGACAAAATCCTGAAAGCCCATGTCCTCGAAGTCAGCACCTCGATGCACGTTACCCGGCTTGGGCGCGGTGACTTCGAGCAGGCAGGCGAGTGTCGCAAACTGACCGACCGTGAACGCATATGGCTCGTGCATCTTGCCATCCCGTCGTGCGGCGCGCGGCTAGTCGTTCGCATGCCGCTGCATGAAGTGCTCGATTCTCGGTATGATCTGTTCGTGGGCATCCTCGACGACGTAGTGGCCCGCATCGGCCAAGCGATGAACTTCCGCGTCGGGAAGGTGCTGCAGCAAGCGTTCGAGGCAGGCTGGCCGAAAGCACCAGTCCCGCATGCCCCAGATCAGCTGGCAGGGCCGGTCTTTGAATTGCACGAGGCCCCGCTCGATCCGATCCAACGTCCGCCAGGTGGGATGACGTGATGACAATGGTATGTCGCGCACGAAGCGGTCGATCGCGACACGATGTTCCCAGCTGTCGTAGGGCCCCAGGAACCCCGCACGGACGGCCGGCGTCATACGTTCCGGCTTGGTAACTGCCATGTGCAGCGCGGCCCGAGCAAACACGTTCCAGCGTCGAATGGCCCACGTTCCCAGCCAGGGAGTGCGGCAGAAGCGGATCCGCCATGGCACAAACGGCGGCGGGAACGCGCCGGTGTTCAACAGAATAAAACGGGCGAAACGCGCCGGTCGCGCCAACGCGGTTCCCAAGCCGATGGCGCCGCCCCAGTCATGCGCGACCAGCGTGACATCGTCCAATGCCAGATGGTCAACCAGGGCGACCAGGTTCGTGATATGTTGGTCCAACGTGTATCGGTAGGCAGACGGCTTGTCACTGAGCCCGCAACCGATGTGGTCCACCGCGATGACTCGGTAATTGGCGCACATGGCCCGCACCAGACGCCGCCAATAAAACGACCAGGTGGGATTCCCGTGCACCATCAGTAACACGGGTCCGGCGCCTTCATCCACGTAGTGCATGCGCGCCGAGTCCAGCTGCAGATAATGGGCGTCGAACGGATACAAAGGACGCCAAAGCGATTCATTTTCCATGTGGCGAGTATAGCCGGATCCCACGCATCCGGGCAGGGCGGCAGCCGCGATTTGTAACCGTTCACGCACCGAAAGCCGGAAAACCGCGGATAAACGCGAATGGACGCGGATAACACGGTTCGAATTGCA
>CAZSOG010000387.1:0-5648 GCA_964607555.1 uncultured Pirellulaceae bacterium
GCATCTGTCTCGACTTACGGCCCCTCGCGACGAACTTCATGAATAATCCGGGTTAACGGCCAGGTGTTGCGGCCATCCAATCCCACATCCTTACGACGCGGCGTTGGGTATCCCGGATCAGTACGCTTGTTTCACAGTGCCCCGATTGGTTCCTCATCAGGGGATCAACGAAATCCGTGTGAATCCCAGACCCGCCAACTCAACGGCAGTCAGCCGGGCCTGCCGTCGTGAGCGAAGTTAGCATGTCTGTCTCTTCTCATTTTTTCACCGGCCCTAACGTCACCGTGTTGGAAACCGGGCTGTTGGCCAACAGCCGTTTCAGCTTGGCAATCACGGGCGCATTCTCGGGGTCCCTCGCGACGTTCTTCAATTCCGCCGGATCAACCTTAAGGTCGTAGAGCTCAACGCCGCGGCGGCCGAAGTCCCATTCCGTGTAGCACCACCGCTCGGTGTGGACGGAGCGGCCAAGCCAGTCTTCGCGGGCCACCAACGTGAAGGCGGGCAGGTCCCAAGCGGCGTCGGGATTGTCCAGAAGCGGAACCAAGCTCGTGCCTTCCAGACCCGGCGGCGGCGCTAGCCCGCAAAGATCGACCAGCGTCGGGTAGATGTCGACGAATTCGACGGTCCGCGGGCAGCCACGGCCGGCGGTCTTCTTGCGCGGGTCGACAATGACAAGCGGCACGCGGGCGGAGACATCGAAAAGCGTCCCTTTGGCCCACATGCCTTTCTCGCCAAGGTGCCAGCCGTGGTCGCCCCAGAGCACGACCACCGTGTTGTCGCGGAGATGGAGCCGCTCGAGAGCGTCGAGCACCTGGCCCAGCTTCTCATCCATGAACGACATGCAGGCGTAGTAGGCAGCGATGGCAGCCTTTGCCCGCTCGGGAGTCGGCCGCTCTTCGTAAAAGAGATCAAGGTTGTAACGCAGCGCGCAGCGGGGGACCGAATCTTCGGCGGTCGGGGTGGGCGCGAAGTCCTCTGGCAACGGCATGTCCGCCGCGTTGTAGAGGTCGAAGAACCGTTTGGGCGCGGTCAGCGGCACGTGCGGCTTGTAGAAACCCACGCCCAGGAAAAACGGCTTGTCCGACCGGGCCCAACGCTCCAGAAGTTCCACGGCGCGGTCGGCGCTTTTCACGTCCGCCGTCCATTCATAGGGCTTGGCGTTGGCCGTGGCGTCCGCTTCCTCGGCATTGGGAACAGGGCCGAAGACATTGGCGTGCGTGCGGAGGTTATTGACCCACCGCGTCGTGGGTGGCGAGAGCGAGCGGTACGGTTCCCAACGCATAAGATCAGCCAACATCTTTCGATGGCGTTCTTGCTCCTTGCGCACGGCCGCTTCGCCGCGCGACCAGGGCACCGGCTCGGGATAGTGAAAAATCTTGCCCAACAGTTCGACCGAGTATCCGTTTTGGCGAAAATGCTCGGGCAGCGTGACCCAATCGCGTCCCAACAGCGCCGGACGAGCGAAGTCGATCGTCTCGGTAGTCGTTGGATAGCGACCCAAGAGCAGCGAAACGCGCGTCGGATTGCAGAGCGGAAACTGGCAATACGCCCGGTCGAAACGGACGCCTCGCTGAGCCAGCTGGTCCAGGTTGGGTGTCTTGGCTACCGGGTCGCCGTAACAACCGGTGCGGCAATTGAGATCGTCCACGGCGATAAACAGGACGTTCGGACGGCGGCCAGACTGCTCCGCGCACGCCGCTCGGAAATCGCCCACGCCGGACGACAAAGCGGCGATCAAGAGTGTGATCACAAGTCGCATTGGATGTCTCCTTCCCCACATCAATATCCGAGTCTGGACCAGGGCCGGCCCACAAAAACGTGCGGAAGCCATCATACCAGAAATAGTCTCAGACACCCAGGAATTACGCCGCCAAATCGCATGCCACGGCCGGCAGTTCATGGCGAGTCATGGTCTGCCCACGCCCAACTCGATTGGGAGCGAAGATTCTAGAGTGTCTGACTTTTGGTCTACGTCCCTGCGTGCGTCGCGTCCAGCGTGATCAGTTGCCCATCGGTCGTCACATCGATTATCGTCGTCCAGTGCGTGTCGCCGTAGTGCACCTGCACCTGGTACTTGCCCGGCCTGGGCACGACCGCGGTGAGGTGATCGTTGGCATCGAATCGCTCGTCCTTGGTTTCACCCTTCAACACGGTCTTACCGGCGGCGTCGCGCAATTCCAACTGACAGCGCAATCGACTGCCACCTGGACCATCAACCACGCGGAAACGGACTTCCACGGCTCCGGAGGCGTGGGGCTTCTGGTCACGCGTGTAATGATCGGTCACGTTCACCGCATGGACGAACGGCTGCCCGTGGGCCCAGACGGTCGGGAAGAGCAGTGGCGTCGCGCGGTAGCTGACCGCGTAGATCGCATGCCTGCGCTCATCACGAATCGCTTTGGATGCGCGCCCCACGAACCACGCACGATCCAGTTGCGCGCCGGTCGGTTCCGCCGCACCGGTGAAATGCCAGCCGGCGTCCCAGACCTCAACCCACGAGTGATTGCCACTCCGATCCGCCCAGAGCGGCGTGCCGGCGAATCGAGCCGGAACACCCACGGCACGGCATGCGTCGATCAACAGGATGGACAGCCCGGTGCAGGAAGCGGTTCCTGTCTCCATCGATTCGAGGGGGCCCTGGTCGGCACGCCGCCGTTTTCTGGAGTAGCGGACCTTTAGCAGGGGAAAGATCTTCTGGTTGAGGATCGCGGCCGCTTGGGACGGCGACGTCGCGCGCGCCACGAGCGGTTGAAAACGCGTGTAGAAGTCCTTCCGCCAGCGGTCACGCCGCTCAGTGACATTTGCGAACGGCAAGATATTGTTCATGAACATGTCGACCGAGATCTGGTCCTTCCAGGGTGCTTCGTGCCAGGCGCGATACGCGTACTCGACATTCTCGAGAAGAAACCCCGCCGACAGTTGCCGCAAATCACGCGCGGGCATGTACGCGACCAGGAACTCCATGCCGTCGCGTTGGTTGGCCGGCACGTCCCGTAGCGCGCGTTGGATCTCAGCGCGGTTCGTACCCGCCAGATTCAAGTTCTTGGTGACCTGTTTGGACAGTGGCCCCGCCGCGACAACCGCCTCGATGCCAACAAGGCATAAAGCGGCCAACACGAGCCAAGACACCTTCATCCGCATCACGATTCTCCTTGCTTTGGTGGGCTCCGCGGAGCTCAACAGTTACGTGCCAAGTGCCGCTGGTTTCTTAATGCGCGAGGCCCGCAACCCACAAGGGAGTACGCCCTCGTCCAGTCGCGCTCCCGCCCGTCGCTTCAAAACACGCCCGCACGGTGCGCGCAACCTGCAACCTAAGAATCTAACGAGGTTCCACCTCCAACCAACCGGCGCATGGCGGCGCCGCCCGATATCCAGTTGGGCGGCACACGTAGGTCGGTTTTCCAAACCGACGGCGCGCAACCCCACTCGCATGCCCCTCTGCACTTCCCCCACGCTCCATCTGCCGCCGACCGGGTAGAACGCATGATTCGGCGTCCCCAACGACAGACCGCGCCGGTCGCTTGACAACCGCCGTTATCAACAGGGACAATACAGTCTGGTATGTCCAATGTCAACTGAAGTGGTCTATCTGATTGGGAGTCTTACCACCATGAGCTGCCGTATGAACCGAATTTCAGTATGCATGACTGTCGGTCTCGTCTGTCTGTTTGGCGACGCGCGTCTGTGTGCTCAAGGGAACCGGCCGCTGAACGTGATGTTGATGACCGCGGATGATCTGCACTGCGAATCGCTCGCCAGCTTTGGCGGTAAGATCCCCGACCTGATGCCCAACCTGGATCGATTCGCGCGGGAGAATATGCGATTTTACCGGGCGCACGTGAACGCGGCGATCTGTCAGCCGAGTCGCGGTGTGTTGGGCACGGGCCGCTACGGGCACAACAGTGGGATCATCGGGTTCATGCACACGAGTCGCGACATTCCAACCATCATGGAGACGTTGCGCGACCACGGCTACCTGACGGGGATTCTGGGCAAAGTCGGACACTCGACCCCGCATGCCAATTACAAGTGGGATTTCATGCACGATCAAAAGGAGCTGGGGAACGGCCGCGATCCGGCGATCTACTATCGATATTGTCGTGAGTTTTTGCAGCGTTGTCGTGACGCAGGCAAGCCATTTTATTTCATGGTCAATTCACACGATCCGCATCGGCCTTATCACATTCCTGGCAAGCCGATTCGGGGCGCGGTGGAGCCGTCCAAAATCTATCGGCCCGAAGACGTGCCGGTGCCGGGCTTCGTTCCCGACTTGCCCGGCGTGCGTCAGGAACTGAGTTACTACTTGAATTCCACGCGGCGGTGTGATGATACGTTCGGTAAAGTGCTCCAAGCGCTGGATGAATCGGGATTCGCGGACAACACGCTGGTCATGTTTCTTTCCGACAATGGCATCGCGATCCCGTTTGCCAAGTGTAATGCGTATTTTGCCAGCACGCATACGCCATGGATCGTCCGGTGGCCTGGCGTCACGAAACCCGGCACCGTGGACCGAACCCATTTCATTTCCGGCGTCGATTTCTTCCCGACCGTCCTGGACGCATTGGGCATCCCGCAACCGGACGGCCTCGATGGCAGAACGTTCGTGCCGCTGTTGCGCGGCCAAACGCAAGATGGGCGGGAACACGTATTCACGCAGATCGACAAGAAAGCGGGTGGCGCCGCCGTGCCAATGCGGTGCGTGCAGAATGCCAGGTTCGGCTATATCTATAATGCATGGAGTAACGGCCAGTACTGGTACCGCAACAATAACGAAGGCCTGACGATGAAAGCTATGAACGAAGCGGCCCCGACCGATCCGTTCAGCGCCGAACGCGTCCACATGTTTCGATATCGAACACCGGAAGAACTGTACGACTTGGCGCACGACCCGGACTGCTTGAAGAACCTGATCGACAATCCGGCGTATCGAGATCAGGCTGACACGATGCGCGCGTTGATGCGTGAGTATATGCAACGCACGCACGATCCATTATTGCCCGCGCTGGAGCATCGTGATTCGCGACCCCAGGTCGATGCGGTCTTGAAGGCCTTCTACGGTCCACAACCAAAGAACGCGGGCAAGCCGCGTAAACCAAGAAGGAAGAAGCCGTACACGGCATCTGCAATCAAGGAACACTAATCTTCACTGATCAACACTAATGATGCCACGCTATACTCCAGGCGGTTAGGTTCGTCCAAGTGGATCGTGAATTGGCGCGGCCCGTTCTCCCGTTGGTCGAACTCGCACAGGACATTTCCAAGTGGCGGCGGCATATATAGTCTGCGACTCGCGACATAAATCTGGTAGATCGTAGAAAAGTCGGAAGCATTTCAAGATGCGGTTTTCCGATATTAGCGACAATTAGCGTGGATTAGTGTTCTTTTGCTTCTGGTCCGTGAACAGTTACGAAAAAAGAAAACCAACAACAGTATACGTTAAGCACCGGTCGCAGTGGTGGATCTCCGGTAGTCGAGTGACGCGCGGTGCGGGCCCCCTTCTTTCCATTACTTCGGCGCTGGTTTGCCTTTCAAAAAGTGATCGAAGAGCGCGAGCATCCGGTGCGAATAGTTGGCCAGCGCGTGCGCTGCCGATTAGTGCACAATCATGCGCTCCACCCAGACAAGGTGGGCGGGGGCGTAACTCCCTC
>CAZSOG010000388.1:0-5647 GCA_964607555.1 uncultured Pirellulaceae bacterium
AGGGGGGCTTTCAAGATGACGTGACACTGATCCTGATCGATTTCCCCTGACGTGAGGAGCCCACGCCCCACAAGGGAGTACGCCCTCCTTCGGTCGCGCTCCCCCCGTCGCTTCGAAACATGTGCGCACGGTGCGCGTATGTGGCAGCCCAACAGCCTCGGCAAAGGACTCCTCCCCTGAGACCCCGGACGACTAGGGCTGACAGGCCCCACCAAGCAAGTCAGACAGCATCTGGCAACAGCCCAATCACTTTCTTCCTAACTCCTAACTCCTAACTCCTAACTCCTATCCATCCACAATCGAAGGATGTGAACAGAATCCAAAGTTCGCCACTACTAACGGTCCCAGGACCTCGGAGTCTTCCGCATGATGGTCGTGATCTTGGCTGTACTGATGTTTGCCGCCGCCATCGTTTTTTCGATGCTCGGGCAGGGCGGTGGTGTACTTTACACGCCGATCCAAGTGTGGGCGGGCATCGATTTTCATGTGGCGGCGGCGACCAGCCTGTTCTTGATCATGATCATGTCGCTCTCCGCCTCGATCGTTTACCGCAAGGCGAAACGGATCGACTGGCCGCTGGCGATCGTCCTGGAAAGTGTCACGTCACTGGGCGGTTTCGCCGGCGGGTTGTGGTCCGCGCAGTTCGGCGCCGCGTTTCTGTCTGTCATGTTCGCCGTCGTCGTCGGGTTCGCGGCATTTTTCATGATCCGCCAGATCGACACGGTGCAGCCACGTCTTGAGCGGCCGGCCGGTTTTCCGCGCTGGCGGCGCACGCTCGGCAAGCAAACCTATGTGGTCAACCTGGCGTTGGCATTACCGGTTTCGTTCGTGGCGGGCGTGGCCAGCGGCATGTTGGGCGTGGGGGGCGGAATCTTGAAGGTGCCCATGATGGTCCTGTTGTTCGGCATCCCGATGGACATCGCGGTTGGTTCCAGCGCGTTCATGGTCGGCTTGACGGCCGCCGGTGGGTTCGCCGGTCACGTGACGAGCGGCCACTGGGACTGGAAACTGTCACTCGCGCTGGCAGCTGCCGTGTTCGCCGGTGGGCAGGTCGGCAGTCGCATTTCGGTCACTTTGGACGAGAAGAAACTCAGGAAAGGGTTTGGCTGGTTCCTGCTGGTCATCGCGCTGTTCATGGTCCTGCGGATTTGGATCCACAGCCAGTAGGTGCGGCGTTACGCACGCCTCCCACCTGCCACTTCTGAACTCCTGGCCGGCGTTCTCCACGCCATATCCGCCGGTCAGTCCTGCCCCACCGCGGCGCGTTCAAAACGATATGCGCCTTTCCGGTCGAGCACGCAATCGGAACCGTGCCAGTCTGTTCCCGCGCGCGTCCAGTCCCCTTGCAGAAGAACATGGATGGGATGGAGCGGAACGTCCTTACAGTCGAGTTCGATTGTTTCGCGTGTCACGCGAATATCGAACCGAACGTTGTGATACAGCATGTCATGGACACTCATCTCGGGGCAGGCCTTCGGTAGTCGCGGGGCGATGGCGAGTCTGCCATCAGGTCGCGCGTCGAGGCCGACAAAACCGTACGGAATGATCGCCGGCAACAGGCTGCTTTCGTAGAACTCGCAATCGATTCCCAACCCACCGCACGTGCCACCGCCCTGCAGGGTCGTGCCATGCGTGCCGCCGTCATAGTAACGCCGATAACCGCCGGCTGCCTGCACCTCTTTCTCCCACTCCAGAATTGTTTGCAGTCGTTGCCAGGCATCGTCCGGCCCGAAAACGCGCAGCCGCGCCCACAGGTCGTAGAAAGTGAACCCCAGGACCGCGCCGCCGTCCTGGACCTGACCGCCCCAAGGCAGGGAGGCGGGATCGTACCACCCTTGGCAGTACCATTGAATGTTCCGAACGGTCGTGGCACGCGGCCCGAAACGCCAGCGGTAGATATCGGCGCCGGTCGACGTGTCGCCCACTATGACGCGGCGGCCGGAGATCCAATCCATGATCGCGCGGGCATGCTCCTCGGTGGCCAGGCCGTACCAGATGGCATCCAGGTTGAGAAACGTGTAGCCGTAATCGTGCCGGTCACCATGCTTGTCGATGCATGCGATAAACCGCCTCTTTGTTCCGTCCCAGAAAAGACGGTTCGCGGTTTCCTTGACCTGACGGGCATGTTGGCGCAACGACTCGGGATCCAGTTTCAAGGCCCCTCGTGGAATATCCCATCCCGGGTGCTGCGCGATGGCCTGCTCGAGATCGGCCATCGCGATCGTCGCCGCGTAATACTGGTTCGTGGCGTAAGCATCATCCCAACCGAACGGCAGGATATCCCAGTAGTTGCTGCCGATCCCATGGCCGGGGTGCATGGTTAGCGTGCCGTCGGTGGTCCGGGTCCAGCCTGGCAGGCCATCGTGGCCCGGCCAGGGATTGCGGATACGATTGAACTGTAACCCTCCCATGATCGATTGCTGGTACCGCAGTGCCTGCCGCAACCGGTTGATCTGGCGGCGCAAGAAATCGAGGTCGCCGGTCCAATTGAAATAGCGGCAGGAGGCGAGAATGAGGATCGGATTGTTAATCGTGTGCCGCGTATCATAGACCGTGAAAAAGGAGTCGATTTCGAATTGGTCGTCACACGGGCCGGGTGCCAAACAGATGCGCACGCGCTTGATCTTGCCCTTCCACTGAGGGTGCCGATACATGGTCATGATCGAATGCCAGCAATCGTGCGAGAGAGACGTCTTTTCGGGATAGAAATAGACGCGGCGGTCCGGACTGAATTGCTGGTCGGTTGCGCGCAGCCACTCGACGTACGGCACCGCGCCAGTTCGTGGCGTGCCGACCCGGCGCCAGCGGAGCTGCAGATACGGTGCGTTCACGGCATCCAGCGTATACCCGCGTGGCGACAGGAGCGTCGGCGATGGGCCGGTGGCCTGCAGCCGCCAGCGGTTCTCTTGGATGCCAAGCGATTTGACGTTGGCAAGCTCCCATAAGGAAGCCGCCGTCTGCCCGGCGTATTCCGCTTTCTTCCAGCGCCGGAGGTACAGCCCGCCCACCCAGCCGGGGACCTGGTCCAGTGGCTGAAAGTGCCAGCCAACGGCCTTGCCCTTGACCTTGTCCGGATCGCTGTCGACTTGCGCCCAGGTGGGAAACGGCCAACCGAGGTCATGCGCATGAGAAAAATGCTGATGACTCGACACATAGCCTTCGCCGTCAATCCGCACGCCAAGCAAGAGCCCGCGATGGACGTCCTGGATTCGCGCGGTTGCGCCGCGGGGAGAGGCGTTGCCAAGCCAGATGTCGGCGGTCAGCAAATACTCCTTGTTGAACAGGGTCAGGCTTGGACCACCCCGATGATAGAGATGATACCAGAGGTAGTGGCTAAGCAACTGGGCCTGTTCAGAATGACCGGCGAAGCCGAAGCGAGGGAAATCGTGGGGGACGTCTTGCAGCAGCCGGCCGACCCCGCGTTCGCTCGTTCCATCCGTCGCGTCGCCGTCCGCCGCGCGCGCCGCGAAAACGAGCGTCCCGCAGATTGTCGCACAGCCAGCCAAAGTCAACAGGTGGTTTCGATTCTTCATGGTTGTACTACCTTCGTCCCGGCCGAGTCGTTCACTCTTAATCTGTGCCCGTTCACGGGCCGAAAGAAAAAGAACACTAATCGACGCTAATTCTCGCTAATAGCGGAAAGTATCATCTTGAGATGCCTTCGCCTTTTCTTGCCCTTTCATGTTCTTGCCAAATCCTCTCGGCGAATCATTGGTCCTACCGCGGGACGCGAAGAGGGGGGCAAGAATATGAAAGTCCGCGGATACTTGTGCCATACGGTCTCTGCCAACGGTGGTGCGGGGGTGCGGAGATCAGTCACCCGTGAATCACAATGCCTGTTCTTATCGACGTGTTGAAAACGCACCCACATCTGGTCCGGAATCGAAGGGGGTCAACTTTGTCGCTCGGCCGATCGCGGGCGAGCGGGGCTGCAAGTGGAAATCGGCGGCCTTCGCGTTCACGAAGAGTGGATCCGCTTCGATTGTATTTTCGCCGCGGTACGCGTATGGCCGGTTGTACGACCCGCCTTCGTTCGACAGGTCGTGGAACGGGCCGGTAAGATTGTTGGCGATGACGATCTGTCGGTCTTTGAGAACTCGGTCGCGCGTGTCGGGCGGCGCGAACGTGGCGATTTCGTATGCCGCATTGCCAAACACAATATTGTTGACAATGAAGATCCGGCGCACGTTCTCTCCGCGCAAGTCGATACCGCCGGTGCCGCCTGCCCAATGCTTGACACTGCCGTTGTGATAGACCGTGTTGTTGTAGATATAGATGTCCGAACGCGGCCCGTTGACACCCCACGTGCCAAAGTAGATTCCCGATGCCCGATTATTGTAGAGCAGATTATGGTGGATGCGGACATTCTCCATGCGCGCGCCCTTGCCCTCGGCGGAAACGACGAGTCCCCATTCGTTGTTGTAAGAGCAATTCGAGTAGAATTCCACGTCTTCGAGCAGTCCGAACCAGCAATCCACGTAGAGCCCCTGGCGTTTCACATCGTGGACGACGTTGTCGTGAATGACACCGTGCGCACTGGTTTCCTTGCAGTCGATCCCCTCTTTCATGCAGTCGTGTACATGATTCTCCGCGATCTCGAAATGTCTTGCCCAGGCGATGGAGATCGCTTCATGCGGCGCTTCGCGCGGGCGACGTTCCACGGACGTGCGAAGTGCCGGGTCATTGGCGCCGGTCACTTCGCATCGGATGACACGGCAGTATTCGGGACCGCCGCGCAAGAAGATCCCGGGACCGTACGAGCGATCGGCATGGCAGCCGATGAGCTCGATGTGGTGCGTTTTCGGACCCAGCACGTTAAAGCCGACAAAGTGCGAGTTACGCACCGTGAGGTTTTCGACACGCACGTAGCCGACGTTTTCCAGGTGAAACGCGCCCAATTGGCGGCGCGACGGCGGCACGCCTCGAGGCCCTGTTTTCGTGAATCCGTCGGCGTCGATAATCACTTTTTCTCCGGGCATTGCGCGGTAGACAATCCACTTCCCGGCCGTGCCCGAATGACGCGGCCGGATCTCGGTGTCGATGCGGTACGTTCCCGCGCGCACAACCACCTCGTCACCCGCAGCCGCGGTCTCCGCCCCTTTCTGGATCGTTGCGAATGGCGCCGCCCGCGTACCGGTCGCCGTGTCGTCACCGTTCGGCGCGACGCAGTAGATCTTCGCCCCTAGTTCGCCGCACCTCAGGACCGCCGAGAAAAGAGTGATGACTGCAATGAATCGAGCGGCCCCACTCCGGGTACGCGAACCGTAATGGACAAACGTATTTCTAGTGCTCACGCTGGGTATCCTCCGAACACACGCTCGTGGTTGTGTCATGGTCCAACCATCCACCGTAGCCTCGCGGTGTGCTCGGTACAATATCACTACTAGAGATCTAATAGAGCTTTGTCTCAAGTCAACTGACGGATACCAATGCGGTCGCCGCCTAGGGATCCGTCAGTTGCTTGGAGGCCACGCCTCGTTAGACACGTTATGGGCGGAGATTTGATGACCTTGAGTCGAGTTCTTGCATCGGACGACGCCTAGGGCGTGGACGGGGAAAAGCCAGGGATCTGAGTTGCTCGGTGACGCGTGGGGGAAGCGCAGAGGGACATGTGATTGGGGTTGCGCGCGGTCGGTTTGGAAAACCG
>CAZSOG010000389.1:0-5626 GCA_964607555.1 uncultured Pirellulaceae bacterium
CCATGAATCAGGAGAATCGTCGCGTAACGTGACACGTCATGTCGATCAGGAGCAAGAGCAACCTGCCGTTCATGGCCAAAAGTCGTGAACGGTGACCACATTACGTTCTCGCCCCGGCACCGGTTACCAAACACGTTGTCATTTGACCACGACATCCGCGGCACACCGAAAGCCCACGGTGGCACAGCGGTCGAGTCCCGGCCACATCATCAGGAACTTCATGGCATGATGCGTCGGCTGCGGACCGCCATCGGTGTACCAGATCGACTTGCTGGCATGGTACCACGATCCACCCTTCAGAATGCAAAACCGGGTGCGCCCGTCACTCCGTTCGCTCTCGGTCCACTCCCACGTGTTACCACACATATCGTAACAACCGAATGGCGAGCGCCCGCCGGGATACGCATCCACGGGTGTCGTGCCCCGGCGCTCGCCACCGTTACATCGTTCCGATTCCATTGCGTTGCCCCACGGGTAGGCGAGCGCGTCGGGACCCGCCGCGGCGTACTGCCATTCTTCCTCGGTCGGCAGGCGTTTGCCGGACCACCTGGCGTATTGCCGTGCATCTTCCAAGTCGACATAGACGACCGGATGGTTTTCCCGACCGGCCGGTGGCACGCCGGCCTGCCAGTGTTTCAAAAAATTCACCGCGAATCTTGGCAGATAACCGGAGGATTTCAGGAACTTCGCGAACTGTGCGTTCGTGACCGGTGTGATATCAATGGCATAGGGGCGCAGGCGTACCGTGCGCCGTTGCGCGATCGCTTGCTTGTGTTTTCCGATCGCGTCGTACGTGTAAGGCCTGACATAGAACCCGCACTCGCGCGATGTAATCGTCGAGCGCATGCGTACTTCGGTATCAATGTCAATCACGGCCATCCTGTCAGGCACGTTGGCGGTGGGATACAGCGGTGTTGGCACGACGGGCCGCAAGGTCGGTTCGAGCATGCGTGGTTTGGGATCCCAATCGACGGTCGCGTACGTTTTTTCTTGTGAAGACAAGAATTCCTTGAACTCGGCATTGCCGCGGGCAGCATCCATGGCAAGAACCGCCCCAATGCCGCGTGGCCCGATTGGAATGCGGAGCCGTGGTCCATTGACGGATTTGGATAACGTGATCTCGCGGCCTCGAATGAGGTCGAAGTAACGCTGTAAACGGCTGTCCGCGTGATCGTCGATCAGCGCCGCGTTGACGGGCTGTTCCGCGCGATTGACTATCGTCCACAGACGATGCCGGCCATCGTGCCAGAGACTTGCGTAGACATCCCGGGGCTCGATCGGAACCAGTGGCTGCCAGCCTTCCCCGATAAACAGGCGATGGAAACGTCGCTGGACCGGCAGCATCACGCGGAGAATGCTCCGGTCGCGTGCACTCCATGGTTTCAGGCTGCCGAAGACGTTTTCCCACACCAGCATCCCGGCGCCGTTCATCCAGGCCATATGCAGTTCGGATGTGTGGTCGTTATCCCAACGTCGGATCATATGCTGCATATGCCGCCGCTCGAACCATCGATTGCGCAGAACGCCCGGCGCCATGCTGTCGTTCACCCATTGCGCCCACGAAAGATGATGGTCGGGGATTGCCGCCAACGGCAAAGCCAGCTCCGATTCCAACACGAGTCCAGGGCGGATCGCGTCAAGCGCGTGCCGGAGTTCGGTTCCAGCCTTTTTCATGGTATCCAGGAAGATGCCATCGGCATCGGTGGCACGCAGGATTCCCGCCAGTGCCTCGACGTCCGTCACGCTCTCGCGCCGTGTGGTTGTATCCCATGGATTGTAGTCGATGAATGCCTTTGCGCCGCGTTCGTGCAACCGAGCAACGAGCTGTTGCAGTCCCGGTAAACCACCCGGCATGTCGCGATAGAAATCAAACTGGTTGCGGTCGTCGACGCCGATCCGCGGATAGGCTTGCCAGAGTACGACCGCGTCGTAACCGCCGAAGTTCGCACCTGTATCCAAGAATTCTTCCGGCGTAAAGCGGCCACGTTTCCGGTCATAGAATGTCTCGTCGCACAGCATCACAAAGCAACACGAATAGGCTGCCGAGGCCCAGCGAAAATCCGCGCGACGATACAGCGCGCCATCGTACGCCGACGTCGTGACCGTCTGCTTGCGCCAGCGCGCGAGTGACTCGCGAAACGCAGGCCATTTGCCGGGTTGGTTCGGAGCGCGAAACAGATACGCGTGCGAGTCGATGGGGCGCGCCGGCGCGTCATCTCCCGCTGCGCACAACGGGCCGGCTTCCGGCAATCCGCTCGAGGCCAGTAACGTGGCACTCGACTCAAGGAATCTTCGGCGGGCAATGCGCGTCATGATGGGACTCGTGCAAAAAGGAGGACATGGCCAACGTCGTTCGCGGGCCATCAGACTCCACAGTCGTCCACGCGCGCGAAGAGCCGGCCCTAATCGTTGTGCGACTTTAACAGTTTAGCCCGGATTATTCATGAGCGATCTGCTGCGGAGCCGCAATTCGGCCATCTGCCGCGTCAAAGGACAATTCGTCCGTGCTCACGTATTAACAATATGTTCCGCAGACGAATTGCCGTTTTCCTTGCATCTGTCTCGACTTACGACTCCTCGCGACGAACGTCATGAATAATCCGGGTTAGCCAATGCAACACGCCCGGGGTGCGTACGAGCCATTTTCGATCAAGATTCACGCGGGCGTGCGATGGGCGATTATTGACCTTATGGGTCGGAATGTGATGATCTTGAGTCGACTTTTTGTGGCGAGGTTTAGCCGTCACGGGAATTGATGTCGGGTGAGCGCCGCGGGTAGTGCAGAATCATCGCTCCACCGGGACAAATCCGCCATAGGCGGACGGACAGGAAGATGTGGGACAGGAAGATATGGGGTGCGGGATGCGTGGAGTGCAGAATCATACGCGGCACCGGGATAAAACCGCCATAGGCGGACGGGAAGCGTAAAGGGACCTGGCGCTGTGCGCGGGTCTCCTGACCCCGCACAGGAGCGACCGAAGGTCTCCAATGCATCGCCACGCGTCAGTTGGTTGGAGGTGAAACCTGGTTAGATTCTTAGGCTGCCACGTGCGCGCACCGTGCGCGCATGTTTTATGGCTGGGTGGCATCCGCCTTTGGCGGACGAGAAGCGGAGACGCACTTGTCCAATAAATAACCAACGACTCGTGCCCGCACATCCGCCAGAGGCGGATGCCACCCTTCTTGGGTTGCGAGTGCAGCCCGCGTTGGAGGTTGGGTGCGCTCGCACTTGTCTTTTTTCGGCGTGTTGGCGACCGGTTACGTTTTTTCGCATGCCGTTGCAGTGCGAACTGGGGTTGCTACAATAGCGTCATGAGAAACCGGCTGGTTTATCACCGTTTCTTACATCCGCCGGCACGTATTCTGCCTTCCCGCACGATCCGCTTGCCACACGCCTCATGAGGAGTTTCGCGCCATGTGCCGGATCACGTTCGCGCTCGCCCTGCTTTGCATCCTGTTGCATTCGCCGTTGTCGGCACGGGCGGAGGATATTCACGTTTCAACATCCGGAGATGATAGGAATCCGGGCACCGAGCAAGCGCCACTGGCAACGATCCAGAAGGCGGTCCAGATGATGCGCGGCGCCGGACCGGGCACGATTTGGATTGGCGAAGGCACGTACCACCTTGAACACGGGCTCGTTCTGGGCGTGCATGACGGCGGGACCGAGGGGCAACCGTTGGTGATCCGTGGGGCGGGGGTCGGCAAGACGCGGTTGTCGGGCGCGCGTGCGGTCAAACAGCTGCGGCCAATCTCGGCCGCGCAGGCCCGGACGCTGATTTCGCGTGACGCGAAGGAAAATGTCCTCGTCGCGGACCTGGCCGGCCAAGGGTTCCCGGCATTGGACGCGCTGCCGGTCCAATTTCGGGCGCATGGGTGCGAAGAAGTCATATGCAACGATCTGCCCATGCAAGCGGCCCGTTGGCCGAACGAAGGGTTCGCGACGTTCACGCAGGTGATCGATTCAGGGGCCTCGAAGATCACGCACTGGGTGCAACGCAACGTCTACCGGCCCGGCTCGTTTCGATTCCCGGGCGATCGCGCGAAACAGTGGGATTTCCACCGCGGCGTCTGGCTCCATGGTTTCTGGTGCTACGACTGGTGCGACGAAGTGCTCAAGGCGGCGTCACTGAACCCGCACACCGGAGAATTGCGTTTCGCGGCAAAACACGCTTACGGGATCGGTTCGCCGCATAACAAGGATTCGAAGCGACGTTTCTACGCGGTGCACGTCTTCGCGGAACTGGATCGGCCCGGCGAGTACTACCTGGATCGGGCCAATAATCTTCTCTTCTTCTGGCCGCCGGGCGACGTCCGGGAAGGCTCGGTCCAGTTAACGATGTGTCGCCAGCCGCTCATCGGCGCATCGCACGCCGCGCATATCGTCGTTCGCGATCTGACTCTGGAAAATGGTCGTGATTGCGGGGTCCGCATGACGGATGGCCAGCATTGCAAGGTCGAGAATTGTCTGGTCCGCAACATGGGCCGAAGCGGGATCAGCCTGAGCGGTACGGACGTTGGTGTCACGCGTTGCGAGGTCACGCAAACCGGGTCGTACGGAATCGGCATCCAAGGTGGCGATCGCAAGACGCTGACATCGGCGCACTGCTACGTGCTCGACTGTCGCGTGCACCATGTCGGCCGCCTCGACTGGATGAACGGGCGCGGGATTACGGTTCGTGGCTGTGGCAACCGTCTGGCGAATAACCTGATCTATTCCGGGCCGACCGGTGCCGTATCGTATGGCGGCAACGAGCATCTCCTCGAGTTGAACGAGGTCCACGACATGTGCATTTACTACTCCGACGTCGGTGTTTTCTACACGGGGCGCGACTGGGCGAGTCGCGGCAACGTCGTGCGTTGGAACTATATTCACGATATCACCAACAATCATGGGTCCGGTTCGTCGGCGATCTACCTTGACGATTGTGACAGCGGCGACACGGTCGTTGGCAACATCGTCTACCGAGGTGTGGGGCGTGGCATCTTGCTGGGAGGCGGCAGAGATAACACGATTCGCGGGAATATCTTCATCGATCTGCCGATTGGCATCCACGTCGATGCGCGCGGGCCGCGCGGGATTACGCTTGACAAGCCCGGGTCCTGGAACCTGTTGGAGAAGTGCAAGCAGGTCGGTTATCTGTCGCCACTTTGGAAGCAGCGGTACCCACGCCTGGCGACCGTGCTGGCTGACGATCCGTTGATGCCCGTCGGCAATTCGATACGGGACAATATCCTGATCGACTGCCAGAAGCCGTACGCGATATCGAAGGGCATCAAGGACGAGTGGCTGGGGCGCGCGAACAACATCGAGTTGCGTCGTGATGACGTTGAACGCTTGTTCGCGCCGGGAGCAGGCGGAACGTTGGACCTTGCGAAGCTGCCGGGCGTATGGAAGCGGGTTACCGGGTTCCAGCCGATACCGATCGAGAAAATCGGTCCGCGGTGGTAAGGCGCGCAGCGGGCTGTGGATTCCTAGAGAACCTAACAAAACTCAGCTTCCAAGATGTACGATGGACGTCCACGTCCGTCGAAGAAGCGGATGATAACTCTGCCGAAGCAGTTTTGTTACAGCCTAAGAATCCAACGAGGCTCTGCCTCCAACCAACTGCCGGATCCCGGCACG
>CAZSOG010000390.1:0-5624 GCA_964607555.1 uncultured Pirellulaceae bacterium
ATCTTGCCCGTGGGCCGGTCGTATCTGTCGTACGGATGCTCGCGCAATCCGGGGCACTCACGGCGTCGGATCGCGCCCATGACGCCCGATCGCGAATCGGTGTCTCGCAGTCGCACGCAGTGAGCGGCGTTGTCCTTCAACTGAAACGTCAGATCGGTCGCTGAACAAAAAACGAGTGCGTCGATCCAGGGCACTTGTCCCTTCTTCTTCTTGCAAGCTTTTTGTCGCTTCAGTAGTGAACACAGTTTCTTGGCTTTCGAGTTGGCCAGGAACAGCGGATTATCGACGGTCGCGGGTGGTTTGCCGTCCGTTTCCCATGTCCACGTGCCCGCGTCGCCGCGCAACCGCCCCGGTCGGCTCTTGATTTCGATCAGGAAGAACCCCTGCGGCGTGAACAACAACAGATCGACCTCGTTGATACTGCCGTCATCCGCGATGAACTCGAAGTTCGACCAGGCTCGATAAGGCTCGTGTTTTGGAAACTGCGCGCGCACGAAATCAAGTGCATCCCGCTCCCACGGGAAACTTGATTCCGCGACCGTGATCCAATTCTTCGCCTTCGCCATTTCTTGGCCTCGCCCAACGTGCCTGAATGGTCCAGAGGACTGCCGACAACTACTTTGCCCGTCGCACGGCAACACGCTTCGATGGCCTATTTACAGACTTTTCCAGCTCGTGAAGCACCTTTTCGAGGTCCACGCTCTTATAGAGCCGATAGTTGTTCACGGGGTGTCTGTACTCAGGGATCTTTCCATCCGCACCCCAGCTGCGCACGGTGTTGGGAGAGACCCCCAGCACTTCTGCGGCGTCCTTCACATGCAAGAATCCTGCACGCTCCAACATGATTACGTTCTCCGAAATAGGAGCTGCGGCGGCTGACTCCCCAAACCTTACCAGTAGTTGCAGCACGAATCAACGAGGCATATGGCAACAAACTCAACAGCGTTCTGGCCTTGCGAGTCGGGGAAGTTGGGCAAGTCGCCCAGAAGACGCCTGTTTTCGGTCACATTCAGTGACGGCGGGCGGCTGAGCTGAGCGAAAAAACGCCACTTGCAACGAGTGGCCCCTGGTCGTCGTGAGTCGAACGGTAGACAGCGCCGCCTTTGGTTTACAACGCACACACAAGGCGACCGTGGACAAGCGTGTCGCCGAAGACCGGTGTTTACACTTGACGACTTCATGAGTTTTCTCACGAATTCGAAGCGTTGTGCCGACGACGGATTACTCGCATTGGCAGGACAACTGTCTTATACCGTTCAGCATGCCCTTGCATCCAAACCGAGCCCGGAGCATAGTCGTCCCGCAAATCCAAATGTCGCCGGCGATACCGGAACAACAGTCGTTATTAACGACGGGACGATTGTCGGCGTATAGTGAGGTGTGCAAACGCGGCTCGACTTTCATGGCCCGGTCTTGGAGATTGTTGTCACCGTGCCAGAGTTTTCTTGGCCGTGGACCGTTGCAACGTGTTGGATAATGCGGGTAGATGTCATTCAAGGCCTTTCAGGTTCATCTCGGGTTCCTGTTAGATGCACCTGTCTCAAAGCACCTGTTTTTCGGACTGGGGAGTTCATGATTCGCCGTTGTGGCACAGCCCCACCAACGGGAAACAAAGACCGTCTTGTTTCAGTCTCGAAGGGGCGGCGCGAGAATTAGTCCAGGCTACAGCGACGCGACAGCGCGTTAGTTGTCGAGCCAATGTTTGGTGGTTATTGAACCCCAATACGGAATGAGACTTTGCGCATCGTAATCGTTATCCGACGCTGGCCAACGGCTCGAAAAAACGCGATATACGATTCGCGCACGCAGATGAATCAGCTTGCCGCTCTTCGCTGGCTTGCGATCCTTTCTGCGTTGTCGGCGTCAGGGTCGACTGAGTTCCTACCGGATCCGTTTCGGTACGTTCTTTGGTATCGGTGTCGATACAGTCGACCAACTCCAACATCTTGAGTGACCGGTGAAGCCGCTGTTGTGCCGCACCAGCATGGTGGGCCGCCGCCCGTGAGGCGCTTGCTGATGTCGATGCGGCGGCCCGCATACGCCAGTAATCCGATTCATATTTCGCGAGAACGATTTGGTCGGCGACCAGCTTGCGCAATGGGGTTGGCTTTGGTCCGGCCAGCGCTTCGCGCAGCGCGTCGTTGTGCCGCGAAAAACATTCACGCGCGAGGATATTGTCACCGGCTGCCGCGCGAACGATCGTCAGCTCCGCGTGACGACTCAGATCGCCAACTTGTCGCCAAATCGCTGGGTTTTCGTCCAAAACTCGCTGGAGCCGGCGTATGGCGCGATCGTCGCCTCCGTTGGCCAACCGAACAAGAGCGTCGAAATCAGCGCGCGCGATCGTGGCGGTCGGCACGGGCGAGTTTCTGGCGGTCATGCGTTTTCTCCATGTTCGAGCGTGTGCGTAGAATCCAAGCGCGATGAAAGCGGCGGAAACCAGCGCGCGGGCCGAGCGCCACGATCGAGCAACCGCGTGCCGGAGGTCATCGTGTTGCATCAGCTCCCGCCGTCGGCCGTCCCGCTGCCGGTGTTTGATGAGCTGTATGACGATCGACTCAAAGTCCGCCGCCGACCCGCGACCGACGTAGATCGACCGGACCGAGGTGCCGCGCCGCACCGATCGGTACCAATAACGATGCCGTCCCCGCTGTTTCCACGGCATGAGGCTGCCCTACGCGTGTAAGCTTGCGCCACGGTTGGAAATCGCAGCCATTTGCCGGATCATGGTTTCACACGTCTTGGCAACCATCGCCAGGAAGTGCCAGAGTCGCACTTGCACGTCCATAACGCTCATCTCCAATATCGCGGTTTCAAGTCGTCCATCTGTCGCACATTCAATTTACAACAGGTAGCGTTGCGGCAAGAAAGCCAATTCGGCGAAAACGAAAACCACCTTCGATTTTCGAGGGCGAACCTGTTTGGGGCACTGGTACGTCGGCAGCTAACCAACGGCCAAACAAAAAACGACGCGTGCCAAGGGACGCGGCGGGCGAAGGTGGCTTCTATGGCAATCGATACGCGAAGTCCGCGTACCTGAAACCCCACGATAGTGCTGTTTCTTGGCAAGGAGCGAAGTCTCCTTCGAATATCCGGATATTTGAACGGTAGCCAGAGAAATGTCCGGATATTTCGAGCTTGAAAAGACGCCAAGCACTCTGCCAATCAGGTCCTTGCCATCCCCCCAAGCAGGGCAGCCGATGTGCGCAAGGCTTGCGCACATGCAAAGCGGCTTGCCGACCAAATGGCCGCGCGCAATATCCGGGTAGGCAGGTGCCAGTAATGTGCCACAGTAGCCACGCTGCCATTGCCAGGCAACGCGAACGGGAGTCGGCACGCTCTGTCCGGCGGGAACAATTCCCCGTTCGTTTGTTCATCGCCGCGTTCCCCCATGGCGAGCTGCCCGCGCGGCACAGCGGCACAACTGGCACAGCCTCTCTCTAACTTTGTTCATTACTTGTACATTTTTATTAAATTTCAATATGGTTTAGGTTGTGCCAGTTGTGCCAAGAATCGGAACTCATTTCGTGGAAAGAAGTTAGAAAAATGAGTTCCTTGTGCCAAGGGTGTGTCGAGCCTGTGCCAGTTGTGCCGCGCCGCACGTCATCGATGGGAAGGGCGGGGACGGCCCATGGATACCATGTCTTCGATGGGGCGGTGTCCATTGCCAGAAGCGCTCACCGAAGGCCGATGCCGAGATACATGTTGCGTCGCATCCCGTTTTCTTCCCGCGGCTGATAACGCTCAACATCCGGCACTGCCGACCGCAGGTCCTTGCCGAAAATATCGGCGCCGCGTAAGCGTTGGCCGTTGCGCTCGCACCATGTACACCACGCGCGATATAGCCATTCGCGATCGACGGTGGCATCAGGTTGGACCACGCAACATTCGCTGATGAATGCGCTGATCGGACTTGCGAGATCCTGAAGTTCTTGAAAGAGGCTTTCGCTTGTGGCGGGCCGAGTGAAGTGCCCCAACCGGTGCAATTCGCGCAAACCGATGAGGCTCCAATTGAAGATTCCGGGCAGTTCCTGCAGCAGCTCACTGGTAAGAGTCTTGTTTTCGCGCCCGGCCCAGCTTCGTTGGAAACGAAGGATCTCAAGGCGACTCACGAACGCTTGGCTCGCGTCGCGCAAGACCGGCAGTTCGTTTGTTACCAGCATGATTCGCGTGCGCAACATCATGTTGATGATCGGCGCGAATTTCCGATTGATTGCGATCCGGTCCTCGCCACTGATCGAGAGCAGCCGTTCCAATAAACGCTGCTGATCAGAGCGACCCCCGAGACGTGCATCCGGAATGACGGCCAATGTCTTGTCAATCCAGGATTGCAGGGCGAAGGGCTCCGCTAGGCTCGACAGTGCCGGACTGACTACGTTGGCGGAGCCGACTAGCGATTCGAGCACGCGACTGGTGGTACCACGCCCGGAGCGCGGCGGTCCGTGCATCAGCATAATGCGTTGTTGCGATGTGTCGGACGTCAAGACGTATCCAAACCACTGCCGCAACAACGCAATGCTTTGCTCATCATCCGGCCACACTTCGTCCAAGAAACGCAACCACCGTGGACACTCGGCGTGGGCGTCGAAAGCGTAATCGACGGCGTTGAGCGAGAAGAACGCGGGCGTGTCCGGGTGCAGTGTTGGTGCCGCGTCGCCGGTAATGGGAATCTCGAGCAGGCCGTTTTGCATCACCATCACGCGTTGTGGATCTGGCCGAGTGGCGTTGTCGTCTTGGTCGAGCCACACCGGTGGTTCCGCGCCGGTGGGGACAAGCGTCATGGCTTTCAAGTGGGCACAAACATCAGCAACGAGCCGGCGCGTAACGGGAAATGGTTTGCCGGAGCGCGCGCCGATGCCCAACTCGCTGAGCTCGTCAATTTTGTCCTGAACCGCGTTGGTGACTTGCGCTTCGAATTGCGACTTGCCGAGCTTGATGTACGCGGCGCCGCGCTTCCATGTGTACATCGCGTCACCCCAAAACACGAGCGTTGGTCGATGATCGTACTGCCACTCACGCGACAAGCACTGCTCTGCCAACCACCGCGGGTCGGTCGGGTCGGGAGTGAGTTCCGGCACGTTACCGGGATTGGAGCGGTCCCGTCCGCGTTGTCTTGGCCGCTGCCGGTCTCTAACGGCAGCCCCGCGAGAAGACCTTTCGTTCGCGGTACGTGCACCGCGCACAATGGCCAGATCGCTTGCCGTGTCGGTGCTTCCCGCAGCGGCTTCCGTAACGCGTTGGTCGTTTCGCGATTCGCTGTTCGTGTGGTCATTTTCTGTCATTTCCAGTTCACCTTTCGTAGATTAGTAGGTTAGTTGGATAGCGCACTTTTCACATTGGGTCAGCTCGGCCACCATGGCGTAATGACCTATGGCGAGAATATCTTGCCTATCTCCGGAAGTGGCGCCCTCGTATTAGGCAGGTTATTGACATTCATTGCTCGGGCTGTACCGCTCATGGGCATAGCGTGTGCCCGGAATTCGATGCTTCGAAAACGCCGATTGGATCGTCCGTTCGGCGATTTGCCGATTCGCGCCGTCGATCGGCTCGGCGCCACGCCGCAGCAACCGCATTGCCTCCGGAAGCGCGAAACCGGCGGCTTGCATGTCGCATGCCGCGGGAAA
>CAZSOG010000391.1:0-5588 GCA_964607555.1 uncultured Pirellulaceae bacterium
GGCGGCACAGGTAGGTCTGTTCTCCGAACGGACCGCAACCCCGCCCCAACCTCATCCCCCTGTCCAATTCCCCGGCGCCCCACGGAACAACTCAAATCCCTAGCTTCTCGCCGTCCGCGACCCATGTGTAGTTCGCCGCAAGAAAGGGCGTGGCACCTTTTGTCGTGTTATTCTACAGACGGTTAGGTTCGTCCGACTGGATAGTGAATTGACGCGGTCCGTTCTCCCGCTGGTCGAACTAGCACAGGACATTTCAAAGTGGCGGCGGCATATAATGCCTGCTTCGATTTCGGAAAACCACCCATGGATAGCACGCTGAAACGTCGAATGCCGCGCTTTCGCCTCCAGACGCTGCTGGTACTGCTCGCCCTGTTTGGCGTTATCTTTGCGCTGATTGGCCGAGAATTGCATCGCACGGACCGGCAGCGGCAAGCCGCAAGCCATGTGCAACGCCAAGGCGGTCAGGTCCGTAGCGTGGCAGAGGCGCAAAAGGGGGCGGGTCTGGTATCTGGTCTGCTTCGGCACTTTCTTGGAGACGCGTATTTCGCGGACGTACTCTCCGTAAACTGGTGCCCGCGGTCGGAAGAGGACCTCGATCTGCTTCATGCGTTCCCGAAACTGGCGGCGCTGAATCTCGAAGGCAATGCCGTGACGGATGTGGCACTCGAGAAACTTACCGGCTTCCCGAAACTTTATGAGTTATCGTTGGATGACGCAGTCATCGGCGGGAGTGGCCTGAAATCGCTGACCGAGCTACCGAATCTGAGGTCCGTATCCTTCCAGAATTGCCCGCTGTCCAACGGCAGTCTGAGGGCCTTGGCACAGCTACCGAATATACGGTCCATGACCTTCCAAGACTGTGGACTTTCCGATGACAGCCTGAAGGCCTTGCACACCGCGCCGTCGTTGACCGAACTGAGGCTCAGCGAGCCCGGAGTCACTGAGGCCGGGGTCCTGGCGATTCGGGACGCGATGCCGGTCTTGAACGTGCATGTCGGTCACTCGGACATCGTGCACACGGCGCGGTGGATCGCTCTTTTCGGCAAGAGCGGATTCGTTACTTCAAGACGTGATTCTTCCGCCCAGCCAGTCAGTTTCATCAATACGTACGATACATGGGACGCCACTCGACAGGTGGGCGTGGGGGGAATAGAAAGGGGCAGCAGTTACCTTCCGAGTGTGCGGCAATTACCGGTCATTCAGTGGTTGCGGTTTCGGGGCCCGTTCACGTCGGATGCGACGCTGGAGGTTCTGAAGGACGCGCGCGGCCTAACCTCCCTTGTGATCGAGCGTTGTCGCGTGACGGACAACGGGCTGGCAAACCTGCATGGCCTCACCCAGCTTACGCGTCTCGACTTGGTGGGCAGCAAAGCCGCCGTCGACGTTCTGTCACAAGTGCGACGGGTGCCGGGGTTTTCCAATCTGGCGCGCTCAGATTGCCAGATTACCGATCGAGGTCTCAAGCTTATCAGTAACCTGAGTGGCCTGACGAATCTGACCGTGTTCGATTGCCAAGTAACCGATCAAGGTCTGCAGTCCGTGGGCCGACTAGTGAATCTTACGCACCTCGCCTTGAACGGAGACCAGATCACTGATGCCGGCATGCGATATCTGCGGCCGCTGCGGAGGCTGACTGAGTTGGGGCTTGGCGGGACGGCCATAACTGACGAAGGCCTGCGTGAGCTTGACGGACTGACGGAACTTCGCGTCTTCGTCTTACGTAACACGAAGATTCAGGGCCACGGACTGGGCTCGCTGCCCCCTGGTATTACCCGGCTTGACCTTGACCACGCGAACGTCACGGATGGAGGATTGGCTGCGGTCGCCAGGCTAACCTCACTGGAGAATCTGTCCCTGCGAGGCACACGCGTTACCGATGACGGAGTCGGCCAACTGGCGAGAATGACTTCGTTACGCTATCTCGACCTAAACGGTACGCAGGTCACGGACCGATCGATCGAGGCACTCGGCGAGCTGCCGCTGAGATATCTCGATGTTGCCGATACGAAGATAACCCGGAGCGGTGTGGAAAGGCTTCGCATACGATTCCCGGACGCAAACATCAACGGTATGGTCGGGACTCGCGCCGCGCGCCGGCGATAAGGTAAGGACAGCGAGTGATCCAGGGGCTTGCGCCGCCTGGCTACATCCTGTCGCCGCTACTCGGCTGGTGTTCGACGACACAAAGTTTCATGACAATGGTGTGTTGATCCGTCGTCCGTGGTCTGGACTGGAATCCGTTGCACGGTGCGCGCATGTTCTTCCCGATACTTTACGCCGCAAACCCTACAGTCTCCAGCCTCCAGCCTTGCGGGCGGAGCCCGCGTTTGGGGGCGACAGGATGCAGATAATTTAGGGCGAGCGTGCCTGGCGCGCGGCGTTACTCGGGGCCGATCCCCATGGCACGCAGCGCATCCTCGAACGAGGGACTCGAGACGTCGGGGAACGTATGTTTCCATAGATCACAACAGAGCGATGTATCGCGTGGGCGCGGCTCGGGACTTTCGACGTCGCATCGGTTGATCGCGCTGATTCGCGACGCGTCCGCGCCCATCACGTTCGCCAGCCGGGTTCCCATCTCCAGGCGACTCATTCGTTCCGGTCCACCCAGATGCAGGAGGCCAGTGGCGCCCGAATCTGCCGCTGTCAACACGGCTCGAGCCGCCGCCAGCAAACTGAGCGGGGTCCGCCATTCGTCCGCGAATAACCGGCATGGCGCGGCGGTCCGCAACGCGTTCAACTGCTGATCAAAAAAAGACTCGCGGCCGTTGATCGATGGCCCGAACAGGAGACTGAGACGCAGCACGAGTTGGCGTGCATGCCCGAGTACGCACCGCTCCGCCGCCACCTTCGTGCGTCCATAAACGGACAGCGGCGCGGGGCACGCATCCTCACGATACCACTGTGCCTCGCCGTCAAAGACCAAATCCGTGGAGATGTACACCATCCGTACGCCGCCCCGCTCCGCCAATTCAGCCACTAACCGAGTGGCGGTCGTATTCGTTTGCCGAGCCTCCATCGCGTTCTCAAAACACGCACCGATACTGCTTAACGCAGCCGCATGGATAACCAGGTCGGGACGTGCCTCTCGAAAAGCGGCCACCACCGTATCAACTTCGCGCAAGTCCACGCTTTGACAATCACAATCGAACGTCGTCACTGCCGGCCGCCTCGACCAGGCAACGGTCGGGATATCGCGCGCGCACGCTTCACGCAACAGATAGCTACCCAATTGCCCGGAGGCGCCGGTGATCAGCAGACGACGCGTCGTTCGTGGCACGGCCATGGTCTCCTGGAGATACGGGGTCGAGGTCCGTGACTTTTCTGAGAACGGGTGGGTTGTGTTGGGGCAAGCAACCGAGGTCCGCAACCGGAACGGTGTGGCCTAGAGTCGCGGTGGCGGATCTTTCGATTTGTTCCGCAACGCCGGCCAGTCGGAAAACGCGAGAAAAAAGAGAAACAGAATATTCAGCAGGGGAATTCACTTCTCGGGCTGGTCCGACCGAATACAATACAAATACGCGTCCGATCGGATAAACAGCTGGCCGTCACTCACCGCCGGGCTGGCACTGAAGTCACTCTTGTCGGTCAATTGATTATGGGCAAGTACCTTCAATTCGGGGGCGGCCTGCAGCACATAGGTACCGGAAAACCGGCTCACTGCGTACAGCTTGTCATTCAGCAACAGAACCGACGCATAAAACTGGCCGTCCAGCCTTTCTTTTGCGACCAGCTGGCCGGTTTTCGCATCGACGCAGTTCGCGATCCCGCGGTGATCGACCCAGTAGAGATGTCCTTTGAAGTAGACCGGCGACGGCACATACGAACCGCCCGCCATCTGCCAGACCACGTGCGTCTTGTTGACATCATCGCGGCCGCCCACACGGACCGCGGCGCGCGCCCCGCGCCGGCCACCGATCACGAACACGATCCCGTCATGCGCGACGGGCGTCGGCGTCGAGAGCAAATCGATACCGGTTGTCGCGTACCAGTTCAAATCACCGTTGTCTGGATTGAGTCCCCATACTTCGTCCGGCGCCGAAATAATCATCTCGTCCGCGCCGGCCGGTGTCTTGACGATGATCGGCGTCGCGTAGCAACGCGTCAAACTGTCGGCCGGTGAGGTCCAAACCGTCGCCCCTGTTCGCTTATCGAGCGCCAATAACTTGGCACTTTGATCACCGGCCGTCACGATAACTCGATCCTTATACAGAATCAGGCTACTGGCCGATCCGTACATCGAGTTGTTTTCATGTCCCACATCGGTCCGCCACAGTTGCTTACCTTGCAGATCGAATGCCAACACGCCCGAATTGCCGCAAAGCACGTAGACGTTTTCACCATCACTGACGGGCGTCTCCGATGCAAATCCATGCGCCGTGGCGAATCCCGGCAGTTTCTTTTCCGCCGCCGTGGAGGGGATGGCCTTTGCCCACGCGATGTGTCCCGTCTTGCGATCGACACAGACCAGGTGACGCAGCACCTTGGATGCGTCCGCACTCGCATCGGAATAGCAGGTCACGAGGACTTTATCACCGGCAACCAGGGGACTGGAAAACCCCTTTCCAGGCAACTTGAGCTTCCAACCAAGATTGGTTTCGTCACTCCACTTGAGCGGTATGTTCGCATCGACCGCCACGCCGGCGCAATTCGGGCCGCGGAACTGCAGCCAGTCGGCGGCCACGGCCGACACTCCGGCCAGACCATGGCACATTGTGATCAGAAAAACGGTAATGATCCACGAGAGGTAGCGAGATCGCTTCATGAGATGACTCCACGGTATTGGACGGCGCACGAGAACACGACAATGGTCCCGATACCCTCTCGACGGTGAGTATACCCGATTTCGCCGTGGCACAGGGTGCATTGCGGCCACAATTAGAAAAAAACTGCCGCATGTCAGCCGGCGACCGGTTGGCGGGCGGCACGCCAGTCCACCAGGTGTAGTTCGACGGTGCGCCGGCCGCGGAACTCGTTGATTACCGGCTTGTAGGCGACGTCCATGGGGGTGTCGAGCTGTTGCATTTCATCGACCCAATCCCCTTGGCCAAACGCGACGGCGCGGAGCGTCACGCCCATCTGCCGCAGTCGCGCCGAGAAGTGGCGGTCGCCCCCCCCCATGCGTTTCGGCGGTGCGGCCAGTTCAACATGCGAGGCGGCCAGGATCGGGCGTGGGTTCCCGGCACCAAACGGTGCCAACTGCTCGATCTGCTGGACCGTGGGGATCGTCAACTGGCCGAGCGGGGCCTCGGCATCGATCCGGATTTCGGCGACACGGTCCCGCGACGTCATTTCCGCTGCCGCATACTCGCAGAAATCGGCGCGAAACGCATCGAGTCGCGCTTCGTCGATTTTCAGGCCGGCCGCCGCCGCATGCCCACCATGTGAGATCAGATGTTCACGACACGCATCCAGAGCGCGATGCAGATTCAAGCCACTGGGGCTGCGCGCGGAGCCAGCGCCGGGGCGCGTCCCCAATTGATCCAGCGCGATCATGACCACCGGACGATGATATTTCTCCGCCAGACGCCCGGCGACGATTCCAATCACGCCCGGATGCCAGCCGTTGCCGGCAAGCACCAGCGCCG
>CAZSOG010000392.1:0-5580 GCA_964607555.1 uncultured Pirellulaceae bacterium
CACAGGGCGATCGGCATGCCCGAACCGACGTAGCGAGAGGGAGGCCCGAATCGTTGGACGATGAGGTTGCGAATGGCGTCTGGTTTCATCCCCCGTATATCGCGCGCGAGTGCCGTGATGTCAACGGCCGATTTCCTTGCGACATCACGATCTGCTTCGTCCCGCAACAGGCCGTACACATTGGTGGCGCTAGCGACGTAGTTGGGCACGGCGTGGTAATCGCCGTTGACACATTCCATGATACCGCGCCCGCGGAAATCAACGATCACTTCCTTGACCATCTTAACGGCAAGGTCGACGTCGCGCCGCGCGATCGTCGGCGCCACCCAGGCGACCGGCGTGGCCCAGAAGGCACCGTTCTGGTATGTGCCCGGCTTGGGGCCCTGTGGCCGCATGAATCGCTGCCACGTCTGGCCCGCCGGCAAATGACGTACCTGCCCCCGCTGAACAATCTGGTCGTAGTGTGCGACCAGGTAGCGCGCAACGCGCTCCGCCTGTTGGACGGTCGCACAGCCAACGTGCACGGCCAACGCGCTGCCCCAGATGTCGATCTGTTTACAGTCCCGATCCGCCGCCCAGAACATGCCCGCGTCGTCGTTCCAGAGCAGACCGAGGTTCTTGCGAATCAACTCGGCCCGGTGTTGATACTCCGCCGGATCGCCGCACTTGGCTGTGCGACACCGTCGCTCCATTCGCGCACACGCGTCGTAATACAGCACCGAACAGAACAGCAGGTGGCCCGTCTTGGCGATCGTGTCCGTAAACCCGTATGGGCACTGCGGCGCGTCGGGCGGGTTGTAGACCAAGCCGTTGGCGGCGCGCCGCGTATGGTCCAGCCCTCTGCGAATCGCCGGCTCGACCTGCCGGAAGAGCTCCAGATCGCCGGTCATCCGCGCGTAGCAGCAGACCAGCTTGGCCATGAACGCCCCGTTGTCCAGCGCGTGATCGGCCATCGGGGCCTGCTCTGGCCCGGGACTCGGGACGCCCTTGCCGGCCACGTTGACGCGATCCGGCATGCATCCATCCGCGCGCTGACCGGCCAACAGGTACTGGATCGACTGCTTGATTTCGTTAGGGTCGAATAGGTCACCAGCATACTCGACCATGTACGTAAAATCGCGCGTCCACAAGGCCCGATAATTACCGACCCCGTCCGGCGTGTGCAGCCAGACGCCGCCCTTCCCTTGAACGCGGCACCCGCGCAGCTGTTTCTTGGTCGCCTCGCGCAGCCAGGCGATGTCCTCACGATCGATTCTCGCCCGAATCGTGCGAACACGATCGGTAGGGCCATGACTGCTGGGTGCACAACACTTTGGTGCGATCAGCGCTTTGCTAATCTCCGCGGCGACCCGCGCTCCCACCACCTCACAACCGGTGGGCGACAGATGAATGCCGTCTTCACGAAGAATTTTTTCGACGCCGGCTTTCTTCATGAATTCGTTCAGATCATTCACCGCGATTCCAAAGTCACCGGCAATCTTCCAAGCCTTGGCATTATACGTGTCGATATCCTCGTTCCTCCGCACGACGCGGCCGTAGGTCTTCGAACTGGCTTGGCGTTCTTCCAGCACTGCCGTTGTCAGCGCAAAAATGAATGTCGACAGAATGAGGATCGAAAGTCGTCTGGTTCGCCATCTCATGAGTATATTCCTGGTTAAGCGTCCTTCGGTACGGCCCAGTAGCCATCGCGGTAGGTTCGTTGCATCAGCGCGTTTGCTTGCGGAGCGTCGATAATTTGTTCCGTTCGCGGATCGAATGTCAATTCCCGCCGGCCGGTGCGCCCCACGATGTTGCTCAGGTGGGCCAGGGTGGCCGAGAGGTGGCCGATCTCGATGTCGGCGTTCGGCCGGCGATCGTTCCGAATCGCGTCCATGAAATCGGCAACATGGTCCCCCGCGTTGTATTTCCCTTTCGCCTGTTGGCGGAGCACATTCTTTCGGTCGTAGAGTTTCCAGCCCTTCTGCATGTCGATCGTCAGGTACCCCAGGTCAAGGCAGCGGCACCCGCCGTTGCGGAGGCGGCATGTTTCAGAAACGTTCGTCGGTTTGAATTTTTCATCGCGTTTCTTCATGTTTAACGCCCTGGTAGCGAATCAGGGCCGAGCCCGGTTTGGATTCGATTCGTATTCTCAATTGTAGCAGGTCGCGTCCGTCCATTTCCTTCGGCGGCACCATATCGTACGTCTCGCCCGTGATGCTCACCAGGTATCTGGCTGCCGGATCGATCTTGCGCAGGCTGATCTGCCGCGTGCCATCCGGGGCATCGGGGCGGCGGAAGACAAACGCGCAACCCTGGTTCAAGTCGCCGCGATGAAGCTGGTACGCGTACCAGTCCTTCTGGTTCGTCGTCAGCTTCATCAATGGATATATGTCGCCCAGAAACAACGGCCGCAGTTGCTTAAGTTCCGCAATTCCTCGCCTGGCCAGTTCATTAGGGAACGCGTCGTGCAGGATGCGCTCGTAAAGGACCACACTGGACGTCATCGTACTGCGAAAACTGTACGGATGCATGTCCCACAGCGGGCCGGACTGAAAGGGAATGTATAATGCCAGACCGGTCACGTGAACCTGGTCACCGCGCGCCATTCGCGGCCAGTACGACTCACCCTTGAGCCCTTCGCCGATATCGTTCAGATCGCTGCGCCACAGCGGGTAGGACAGCGAACAGGTCTCCACGTCGATGCGTCGGCCGCCGCTGGCACAGTTGTCGATCGTCAGGTCCGGATTGCGCCGCATCAGCTCCGACCACATCCGGTAGAGTCCTTCGATGTAGCGCATCTCCGTTACGCCTTGACGATCCGGTGCGTCGTACTTCTGCCAGAACGAAAGCGGATCGATATTGAAGTCGTTTCGGTAGACATCGACGCCCCACTGTTTGATTCGCTGGTCAAGGAAGTCTGAAAGGAATTGACGCGCCTTTGGATCCCCGAGATTGTAGAGTCGGTTCCCGCCCCCGCCCAGCTTCAAAAGGAACTCCGGATGCACGCGGTCAAACTGCGTGCCGGGCCACACGCGTTCCGGCTCAAACCAAAGCACGAACTTCATACCAGCCTTGTGGGCTGCATCGGCCAAGGGTCGCAGGCCGCGGGGGAAGTCATCCGGTCGCGGGTACCAGTTGCCGACGTTGAGATGCCACGGCTGTGGATACCAGTAGGCGTCCATCCAATAGGCTTCGCAGCCCAGTTCCGCCGCTTTCTTGATGATGGCCAGTTGATTCCGCTCCGTCGCCCTCTTGCCGCTGCGGTAGACGGTTGCCGCCGTGTTGTGACACACGGGTGGTGCCGCCGGCCGGCCGTCGCGATGTTGTACGTAATGCTTGAGCATCAGCTGTCGAAAGCGGTTGTGGCCGCGGATCATCCCGTTGCCCTGGTAGCGAAGCAGCACAATGCGCGGCGTGCGCACGCGCTCGCCCGGCCGGAGCCGGAAATGCGTCCTCTCCATGCCGGCGCCGACAGTAAGTCGACCGTCCGGCTCGCGCACGAACTCGGCCGCCCACTGGCCCGACCAGCCGACCGCCACTATCCATCCAGCGCTACTTCCCAAGACGTTAAAGAACGGAAATGCGCCGCGATCCGCGCCGTTGGACGATCTGCCGCCTACCGGTGCGAACTGCCGGACGGCACCAACCTCAAGCGGCTCGTCATGCGGCAAGAACGCCTGCGGGGAACAGGCATCACCGTTCGACCAGCGGAGCACGACCGGTTGGTCCGGGGGGGCCTCGAGTAGCAAAGCATCCAGCGGCAGAAAAGAATCGATGATCGGTGTGTCAGCGGTCCCATGGTTTGCTAAGTAAAACACCCAGTCGATCGCCGCCGCGTCGTCGTACGTCGTGACATGGCACTCCAACCGCAGGCCCGTTCTCGGACATTGGTAGGAGATCACGTGCCGAACGCCGTCTTGGATGGGACGGGATTCCGTTGAATACTCCCAGGTTGGCAATAACATCTCGGATGACTGACCGCCGTACGTGAACGAAAACGGAGCAGTCGTCTGCCGGGTCCGCCGGTAGACTGTGAAGGGCAACTCGTCCAGTAGACGCGTGGACCCGTCGTCCAATTTGACCGCGGCATCGGCCCAGGTGCACTGGTCCCAGCCCCGACCGTTGCCGCCGTCGTCCACCTCCAGAACAAACTCCTTCACTCCATGCAAAGGCACTTTCACACTGACCGGCTTGGCGCGCAGCCGCAGCACCGGCGTTGAAAACAGCCGCTTGCCACCGGCAACCACATGAAACCTGGCCGAACCGGCCTCCCGGTGGCCTTCTGTATTCGCGTTGTTGTCGATCCCCACGCGCGCGGTAAATTCAACCGCCGGCCGGCGCAAATGCACGCGCACCGCTGCCGGTGCATCCATGAAGAGTCCATGGGCGTATTGTTTGTCGGCCAACTTCAACGGCGTATCCCACACGGAACGGTTCTTCAGTGCCGTGTGGCTCTTGTGGAGCACGGCCAGCGAATCGGCGGCAATGGACGGCGACGGAGACGTCGCAGGGGCGCGCGGCTTGGCAAACGCCGCGGTAGCCCAACGGTGGGCGCAGCGGACCGCGTCGGTGAGCCTCGCCTCCTCCTCCGATGCGGCCGCATGCGTCGGTATTGTGCAATGGGCGAAACAGAGTGTCAGTGCCGCCACAACGACTGTTGTTCTGGTAAGTACGAATCGCCAAAGCAATGCCCGAGGAAAGCAGCTTCGGCGTAAGAAACCGTCCATACTCTTTGATTTCTCCTGTGAATGCGCTTCACGGCTCGACCACCTAGGGCGGTGTCCGCTGTGGACCAGGAAATCAGAAACGTTCATTGTACCGGACCCGAAGCAACAGGTCATCAAGGACGGGCTTCCCGGCCCTGGTCGGCTTGAGTGTTATCTCGAAGTCGTTTCTGCCCTTGGTTACCAACTCGGCCCGGACCGGGTACTCGAGCCGCATGCCAGTCTTCGAAACGTCGACCAACGAGTGGCCGTTGAGCTTCACCACAAGGCAGTCCGCGTGGGGCAGGCCGCGGACTCTGAGATGGAGCTTGACTTCTGGCACCACTCTGTCACAAGACCACTTCGGCAGGGTGCTTACCCGCTTCTTCGACGGAAGTAGACGTCCGTCGTACCTGCTTGAAACCAAGTTTTCGCGCAGGTTCTTAATGCGGGCTGCGCCCGCAACCCAAAACGGGTGGCTATGCCAGTGTTTGGGCGAGTGCGTCTTCGCTTCACATCCGCCATAGGCGGATGCCACGCGGTCATAAAACATGCGCGCACGGTGCGCGCATCTGGCAGCCTGAGAATCTAACGAGGTTTCACCTCCAACCAACTGACGCATGCCGGCGTCGTGGAGACCTTCGGTCGCTCCCGTGCGGGGTCAGGAGACCCGCGCACAGCGCTAGGTCTTGTCTGTCCCGCCCCCACCGAGCTTGACCCGGTGGAGCGCATGATTCTGCACTACCCGCGCCTCTCGCCCCATGTTCGGTCCCGTAGGGACGGCTAAACCTTGCCCCAAAACTTGACTCAAGATCATCACATTTCCGCTCATAAGGTCTTTAATCCGGCCTGCCGATCGTGTTTTCGAAGAACTTCAATGCCGGTTCGAACGCGTATT
>CAZSOG010000393.1:0-5579 GCA_964607555.1 uncultured Pirellulaceae bacterium
AAATCTGCCTCCACCGAGACAAGCTCGGTGGGAAGCAGCGCCCTGCGGGAATGCCGGCCCGTCGCCACCGAGCTTGCCTCGGTGGAAAACCGTTTGGACGCAGAAGGAATCCCTCACGCGTCCCTCTCCCCCCCCCTCGCCACCGAGCTTGTCTCGGTGGAAAACCGTTTAGACGCAGCAGGAATCCCTCACGTGTCCCTCTCACACGCCCCTCGCTCGCCACCGAGCTTGTCTCGGTGGAGGCGGGAGGGCAGCCGAGTTGCGCGCGGCGGGTCGTGCAGAACCATACGTTCCAGCGTGCCGGCATGCGTCAGTTGGTTGGAGGCAGCGCCTCGTCAGATTCTCAGGCTGCCACATGCGCGCACCGATGCGTGCATGTTTCGAGGCGAACAACGGGGGCGCCCGAAGGAGGGCGTACTCCCTTGTGGGTTGCGGGCCCCCCGCATTAGGTCCTTCCGTCGAACGTGGGCTGACGGATGGGCGGCGGCGTGGTAAATTTGAAGCAGGCGGGAACGTGTGCGGCACAACCGCGACACCGCCGAAATACCGATTGAACCATTGGTTTCGAAGACCTGTAATAGAACCGGGTTGCAAAAATGCAAGATGAACGGTCAGCTCGGTCCGGCACGCGACGAACCACTCGCGCACGGCGCGGGTTCCTGGCGACGCTATTCGGCTCCCCGCTGTACGTGGGGTTTGCGACATTGGCGGCATCCATGGGCGTGTGGTTATTGGGGCTGGCGCGGTTCATGTTCCCCAACATTGTGATCGAGCCGCCGACAAAATTCAAAGTCGGGGTTCCCGGCGACTATCCGGCGGGCCATGTCGAGACGCGTTACAAAGCAAAACACGGGGTGTGGATCGTCCATGACCAGTACGAGGGCGAGATGCAGATTTATGCGCTAAAGGCCGTATGCACGCACTTGGGCTGCATCCCGTACTGGTTGGAGAGTGAGCAGAAGTTCAAGTGCCCGTGTCACGGTAGTGGTTTTTATGAAGATGGAATCAACTTCGAGGGCCCGGCGCCCCGTCCCTTGGAACGGTTCGCGATTCGTATCGCGGAGGACGGTCAGTTGGAAGTCGATAAGAGTCGCACATTTCAACAGGAGCTGGGTCAATGGTCTCAGCCGGACTGTTTTGTGCGCGTGTGATTCTTTTTGACGCATCGACCCGCATGCGAGACGAGAAGCCTATCCGATGCGATCGCTCCGAGAGATCATAAGAAATTGGCAAGTCTGGAAGAGTATTTTTCGGCACCCGCCGCCCACGGACCGCCGCAATCGGGTCGCGGTGATCCTTACCAATTTCTTTCTGCATTTGCATCCGGTTTCGATGCCCAAGCACGCGTTTGAGTTGAGTTATACGTGGTGCATGGGGGGCATTACGTTTTTTCTGTTCCTGGTCGAAATCGTGACCGGCGTGTTGTTGATGTTTTACTACCGGCCGACGTTGGAGTGGGCGTATCCGGACATGCAGGCGTTGCGTGATGTCGTATCGATCGGAATATTGCGTGAATTGCATCGGTGGGGGGCGCACGCGATGGTGATCGCGGTTTGGCTGCACATGTACCGCGTGTTCCTGACCGGCAGCTACAAACCGCCACGCGAGTTCAACTGGGGGGTTGGAGTCGTGTTGCTGGTGTTGACCCTGCTGCTATCGTTTACGGGCTATCTGTTACCGTGGGACCAGCTTGCCATTTGGGCGATCACGGTCGGGTCCAACATGGCCCGCGCGATGCCATTTTTAGGTAGCGAGGGGCCTGGCGCGCACTTGTTGACGATCGGCGGGATCGACATGATCACCGGAGTTTCCGACGCGCGGTTCGGGCTGCTTGGCGAGCGTTTCATCGGCGAAGGCGCGTTGAATCGCTTCTATGTTCTTCACTGTGTCGCGATTCCACTTGGGGCCGCCGTTTTGAGTGCGATTCACTTCTGGCGGGTGCGCAAAGACGGCGGAATCAGCGGACCACTGTAGCATGGCGACACGACGCGTTTGATATCCAGTCGCAACGAACAGGTAAGATGTAGGATCATGATCGAGACCCGCCGACCGCGTGGTCGGCGGTCGCATTCGAATGGCAACGTCTGATTGAATCATGCACGGTCACGTTTACGAAACCGAGTTCCTTCACGACATGTCCGGATTCTTGGCCGCGTATTATTTCGTGTTGGCGCTGCTCAACATTCTGGCCGCGATGTGGTCGTGGCGCCGGCGGTGCGGCGTCACGTTATGTCATATCGGCGCGTTGAAGTGCACGACGACGCTCGTCTGGTTTGCTCTGGCGGTTCTGTTCGCGACTCTGGTTCCCATCGCGTGGAGTGCGGATGCCCGGTGGATGCGGTGGATCACGCTTCCCTTGGCGCTGCGTGACGTGTTGGACGGCGTGCTTGGCCCGGTCGTGTTTTCCGTCTCCTTGGTGGTTGGGTTCTTTGTTTTTTATCGGCGGCGGCGGTTCTTCGCGCGCCCGTCTGTTGCATGGGCCATCCTGAATTTGTTCCTGTTATGGATGGGACTATCATTACTCGATCCCGACTTCAAGGCCATTGTGGGCAAGGCCGATAATATTCCGATCGTCGGCATGGTGATCCTGACGGGCTTCTTTACCTGGTTGGCGACCTGGCGGGCCGTGCGCAATGATACCCGCTTGGCGGCGGGGCGCCCTCCGGAGGAAGCCGAGGGGGCGGAACACGTTTTGGTTTGGCCGGATCTTGTCTACATCGAGCTGATTTGCATGGTGGCCGTCACGGCGCTGCTGATCGTCTGGTCGATTCTGGTCAAGGCGCCGCTGGAAGCGCCGGCGAGTGTCGTGCAGACTCCCAATCCATCCAAGGCACCTTGGTACTTCGTTGGCTTGCAGGAGTTGCTGGTCTATTTCGACCCGTGGATGGCGGGCGTCGCGTTGCCGTGCCTGACCATATTTGGCTTGCTTGCGATTCCGTATCTTGACAGAAACGAGCAGGGCAATGGTTATTACACGATCGCCCAACGGAAGTTCGCGTACGTGACGTTTCAGTTCGGTTTTTTGTTGTTATGGTTGGCGATGATTTTGATCGGGACATTCATGCGCGGACCGAACTGGAATTTTTATGGTTTGTACGAGACCTGGGATCCCCACAAAGCCCAGGTGCTGAACAATGTCAACTTGTCCGATTACTTCTGGCGGGAGTTGCGTGGGGTGCGGCCACCGGTGGCCGCACCGGACGCGCCGGCCATGACTCGCGCGGGCACCGTGCTGCTGCGCGAATCGCCGGGCCTTGTCCTCCTGGCTATTTATTTCTTTGGCCTGCCGCCGTTGATGTTCGCAACCAGTCACCGAGTTCGTGGTTTGTATCGCCAAATCGGCGGCATCCGGTTTGTGATCCTCGCGGCGTTATTGCTGCTGATGGCCTTCGTGCCGATCAAAATGATCTGTCGATGGACATTCAATTTGAAGGACATCATCGCGATTCCGGAGCTGTTGTTGAATTTGTGAAGGACCTTTGAGTATCGTCATGCCGGCAACCGATCAGACACGCTATAACATCAAGCACCTGCACCGCATTTTCGCCGCGACGTCCATCGTGTTGCTGCTGGTCACGATCTGGATGATCTATCTTGATCATCATCGCGAGTGGAAAGATGTGCAGCGCGCGGCGGACCGTATTGACGTCCAGATGGCCGAGTGGCGCCGACGCCAGTTCTTGACCGAGGACGTCCACAACGAGCGCACGAAACTCGAACGTGCCTTGGACGCAGTCCGCGCGGCGTCCTTATCCACCGTGTTGCTGGATCAGTTTCGAGTCGCGGTGAAACGTGACGCGGCGCGGCGTGGCGTGAAAGCCGTGCGGTTTGACACGCTGGATGGCGCGGTCGCCGCGCTCCGGGCGGCGACCGCGAAGATCGAGACGCTGCAAGCCGCCGTGCGGGTGGCGCGTCGGCGCGCCGTGGAAGCACGCAGCACGCTGGAAGATGCAGCGCATCGAGTGGCACGCCACGCGGCGGGCGATGGGCGCGGGAGCGGCGACGAACGAGGCGCGCGGCGACAAGCGGCACGCGCGGCCACCGCTGCGGCCAAGGAACGTGAATCCGCCCTGCATGCCGCGGAAGTCGATGCGGCGACGGTTCGGGATCGCGTCGTGGAGTGCCTGAAGGAATGGGTCGCGCGGGCCGAATTTCGCGAGCAGGAGACGCTGCGCGCACGAAAATCCGCACAGGCGCGCCTGGATGTCATTAAAGGTGACTTTGCGCTGGGGGTCGAACGCCATCTTCCGGAAGCGGACCTGATCCGGCTGCGCGAATCCGCCGAGCGTGTCGCTGCCGCCGTCGAGCGAATGGATGTCGAGCACGATGCGGCCGCGGCACACCATGACAACCTGCGGCGGTTGCTCGGCGAATTAACACGCGACGAAACGGTTCTGCGCAAACGACTCGATGATATGCTTGCCGAACAGCGACGGCTTGAGCAGTCCTTGGTCCAGAAGCGGTCGAGCTATTTTACTTTCCGCGGCCTCCTGCCCGTCCCCGGTAAGAAATGGCTCGAATTGCCATTCCTCGACGCGTTCAATTCGCCGCGCAAGATCGAGAATATCTGGGCTGACGATCTGGAAATGCGTCTGGGGAGTTTTGGCATGGTGCGGCGTTTCGATCGCTGTACGACCTGTCACGGTGAAATTGGTAAACTGTTGCCCGGCACGTCGGATCAGCCGGCGTATCACACGCTGCTGACCCGTGAGTTGGCGTTGCCGGTGCCGGAAGAACGGCCAGAACGGCTTGATCAAGAAGACGCCCGGGACTGGACCCCCGCGCGGAAAGTCCAGGAAATATACGGCATCCAATTGGTCGGCGAAGGATTATTGCGTCCGGACGCCGTTACTGTGGTGTGGGTGCGGCCGGGTTCTTCGGCCGCGGCCGCCAGTTCGTTCACGCGTGTCGGATGGCAAGTGCCGGGCGGAGAGACGCGGACACGTCTATTGGAGCGGCATGCGGTCGGTTTGGAGGGCGACGCGATCGCACCGGGCCTGCTGGTCGGCGACGTGATCGCCGGGTGTGACGGGCGCAAGGTGGCCGGGCGCACGGATGATCGGGACCGGATCATACAGCACCTTCTGGAGTCCGCCTGGAAGAACTGGAAAACGCTCGACGACGGGGGCGATCCATTGCCGCCGGTGCGACTCGAAATTCAGCGCGGCGTACCCCACCCGTTCGCGAGCCATCCGCGCCCCGACCTGTTCGTCGGTTCGTTGAGCCCGCACAGCGTGACGAAATTTGGCTGCACGGTGTGCCATGAAGGGCAGGGGAGTGCCACGACATTTCGCTGGGCGACACACACGCCAAACGATCCTGCCGCGCGAACACGCTGGCATGAACAACATGGTTGGTTCGATAATCGCGACTGGCCCTACCCGATGTACCCGCGGCGGTTCACGGAAAGTACCTGTCTGAAATGTCACCATGATGTCGTGGAGCTGGATTCGAGCGTGCGACATCCAACGGCCCCGGCACCGCGTCTGGTCGCCGGATATCGGCTCATCCGCAAACTCGCCTGCTTCGGCTGTCACGCGATTAATGGGTACGCCGGTTCCGCACAGCGGGTCGGTCCA
>CAZSOG010000394.1:0-5573 GCA_964607555.1 uncultured Pirellulaceae bacterium
GTCATGTGTACATGCAAGTTACAAGTTTCCAGACAGACACTCGTTAGAGACCTTAGGCTGCCATATGCGCGCATCGTGCACGCATGTTTTACGCCCAGATGGAATCCGCCTTGGGCGGATGTGAAGCGAAGACATACGCGCCCAAACACTGGCAGTGCCACCCTTCTTGGGTTGCCGGCCTCCCGCGTCAGGACATCGTCCCTGGTTCGGTCAACTCGGTGGGGCGCACGCGGCGTGACATGAAGTGCATGACGATCGCCATCAGCAGCAGGCTCAGGACGAATGGCAAGACCGCGCCGTTGGCCACGGCATGTTCGGGGCGGAACCAGCGCGCGTCGAGCACGAGCCCGACGTAGCCGGTCACCGACAGAACGGCGACGAACCAGACCAATCCATTTTGAAATCGCAAAGCCGCTCCGGCCACTAACAGAAGGTAGCCCATGATCACGGTGCTGCACGGCCCATTGGCGACCGACAGAAACGCAGTGAACAGCAGCACGTCCATCCCCGCCCAGCCGTAGATGGCAATGTTGCGAGCGCGAAATCGCCGCGCCAAATACTGGAACGTAACGGCCCCTGACAGCCAGACAAGGAGCAGGCCGGACGTGAACCGGTGAAAGTCCCAGGTTTCGTCCGGGGAGCGCAACACGAACATGTTGATCAAATGGTTGGTATAGAACAGAATCAGGGCGACCATCGTAACCGCGAGGGCCGGAAAACGGCGTGCCCATCGTTGCACGCGGCCGAACAGACCGAGGGGGCGGGCGCTGATCGGTTCTCCGCTTAAGAAGCGTCCCAAATCATCCGCCAGGTGTTGGGCGGTGGCATAGCGGCGACCGGGGTTTTTTTCCAAGCATTTCAGCGTGATTGTTTCCAGTGCACGCGGGATACTCCGTTGCAATCGACGCGGCGCCACCGGCTCACTCTCCAGCACTTGCATCACCGTGTCCAAGGGTGTATCGGCCTCGAAGGGTGGGCAGCCGATGAGGCACGTATAAAGAATGGCGCCGAGCGCGTAGATGTCGGACAACGCACTGATCTGGTCCAGTTTGCCGGATGCTTGCTCGGGCGGCATGAAGCTGGGCGTTCCCAGCACCGCCCCGCTGGTCGTCAAGCGACAGTCTCCGGCCACGCGTTTGGCCAGCCCGAAGTCGGTGATCCGGGGTCGCGCGCCGAGCATCGACACTTGCGAGTCGGAACAGGGCGTCCGCCTGGTCGACTGGTCGGTAACCGTGCCGTGCATGGGTTCGTCACGACTCTCGTCCAACAGAATATTGGCGGGTTTCAGATCCCGGTGAATAATTCCATGCCCGTGCGCATAGTGCACGGCTTCGGCGACGTGACGCACGAGTGCCGCCGACCGGCACGGCGTCAACGGACCTTCCGTCAAACGCTTGGCTAAACTCGGTCCTTCCACGTAACCCATCGAGAAATAGTGTTGGCCCGCATGGCAGCCCACCTCGTGGATGGGTACGATGCCGGGGTGATCAAGATTCGCCGCCGCCTCGGCTTCGGCTTGAAACCGCTTCACTTCCTCGGGGCCGGCCAGTTGTCCAGCCAGGATCATCTTCACGGCGACGATCCGATTCAGACTAACTTGCCGCGCCTTGTAAACCACGCCCATGCCACCGCGCGCGACTTCGGCCAACAGCTCGTAGTCGCCAAAGCGACTCGGAGTGGCACGGGGCGTGCCGACCAGCAGCGTGCTGGAATCCGCGCTGGATGGTGCCTCTGCGCCGCAATCCAAGTCCGCCGTGGACGCGGATCGATCGGTCCCGGCGGCTGGGGCGGGCGGTAATGTCGGGGCGTCGCGACGGATACCGTTTTTTGTGGCCGCGCCGTACGAATACTCCGGCAGCGCCGAGCCGGACGACTCGACCGGGTTCGCGTGGCCGACCCGATCGCGCGCCGCCGGTGGCGGCAATTCCGCCCGATCGTGAGCGACGAAGAAGTCGCGCAGTGCCTGGGCCAGGTCCGGGTGTTCCTTTATGATCCGTTCACGATCCGGTGCCGCGCCGGCGGCCGCGGCTTCCAAGTACTGGGCGATGACCCGATTCAGCTGATCGTGTTGAATCGAGACGAAATCATTGTCGTCCGCCATCGCACGTTCCCCCCCTCACGCCGCCGCGCGCGACGGTGTCGTTCAGCCGTCACCAGCCAATCGGCAAACACGACGCGGGACGACTTGGGCGCACCGGCCGGACGAGCGGTTCTCGTCGGCCGAGAATTGAGCACGATAATCCGACGATGCCTGGCTAGTCGATTTCGATGTTGTTGTAGCGCGCGATCTGCTCCAACTGCTTCAACAATTCGCGGGGCGTGGCGAAACGCTCTTCGGGCTGCTTGGCCAGCATCTTGAGAACCGCATCCTGGAACAGGTCGTTAATCGAAAGCTGATACTCGCGCGGCTTCCGCGGCGGCTCGTCGCGCACCTTGCGGACCAAAGCAGGCAACGACGGACTCGCGAACGGGGCACGGCCGGTCAGCAGGGCATAGAGCGTGGCGCCCAAACCATAAATGTCGGAACGGTGATCGACGCCTTCCGATCCGCGCGTCCGCTCGGGCGACATGTACGCCACGTCACCCACCAACTGGCCGGGCTGTGTGACCTGCCGAGCCAACGATCCTCGCAGCGCCTTGGCCAACATCAAGTCGCCCAGCAGGCAGACTCTGTCCCGGCGGCGGCGCAGAATGTTGCGCGGCGTCACGTTGCGGTGGATAATCTTGCGTTGATACGCCTCTTCGAGGGCCCGCCCAATATGCACCGCGACACGGTGCGCTTCACGCCAGTCGAGCATGCCTTCGACACCGATCCGTGCGATCACTTCGGTCATGCTCTCGCCGTCCACGTATTCCATGGCCGCCCAGCAATAGGGACCGGTCTTGCCGGCGTTGTAAAGCTGCACAAGATTCGGGTGACGCACCGGTAGCATCGTCTGCATGGCACGCACGAAACGGTCCTTCTGTTCCTCACTGTGCGCCGGGTCCGGGGCCAGCACCTTGATGGCCGCGGTCCGGTCGCGTTCGGTATCGGTCGCCTTGAACACGACACCAGACGCGCCCCGCGCGATGATCGCGTCCAGGCGGTAGTGCGCCAAGCTGTGTCCCACCAAGTCATCGAGCGGCGTGATGGGGGGCGGTGGCTTCGGGCGGCCAAATGCTTGCAGACCGGCCATCGTGGTGGCCTCCTGCGGACGGTCAAGCTGGTAACGGATGTGCGTATCACCCGCCTGAAATACTTCCCCCGGCTGTAACTCACGCTCCGTGATCGGTTGACCACCGACCAGCGTCGTCCCCCGCCCCCCGGCATCGACTAGAACCGCCTTGCCCTTATCGATCATGAGCCGGCAGTGGACCCGTGACATGCGCGGGTCGTTGATCTGCGTATCACTCGCCTGGCCGCGACCGATCACCAGCGTCTGTCCATCTTCCACCGCGAACGTCCGCCCGGTCTCCGGGCCGGCGATTACCACAAGCTGACATTGCACGACAAGCTCCTCCGGTCATTGGTTGCGAGACCGCTATTATAACAAGCAGACGTTGGTTGCAACCCTCTTTATGCCGCCGCCACTTTGAAATGTCCTGTGCTAGTTCGACCAGCGGGAGAACGGACCGCGCCAATTCACGATCCAGTCGGACGAACCTAACCGCCTGCAGAATATTCTCCGCGGCGCGCTATATGCCTGATGGCATGAGCACCGCGACACGGATCTGGGAAGCGCTCGAGCGGGACAAAGGGCCGATGAACTGGCTGAACACACCCGTTTCGGGGGGGACAACCAACCCGGAATCGGCCGCGATTCTCGCGATCTCGCCGCGGCAAACCAATCAAGTCTGGGCCTGGGGTACGCGCGCCGCAACATGATGCGAACTTCGCCGTCCGCTGGCACGCCAATCGGTTTCTCCACGAAATCACACGAGCCGGTAAAGAACCGGCGAAAAAGAAAACGTCCTCAAGCGAGTCACCGGTGGCCGGCGCGCAGCGAAACGGATCGTCGCGCCAACAGTATCTTGCGCCACGCGCCGGTGAGCTCACGGATCCCGCGGTTACGCATTTCGTTAAAATGAAGCCCGGCGTCGTGTTTCAGCCGGCCCGCTTGCTGAGCGCGAAGGAAACGAGAAAACCGGCCACGGTGATCAGTCCGGCGAAATCGTGCGTCTCGGCGAACGCTTCCGGCATCATGGTGTCGGCGACCATCGCCAGCATCGCGCCGGCCGCCACCGTGGTCGTGGCGGCGACGATCGTCGGCGAAAACGATCCAAACACGGTGTAGCCCACCACCGAAGCAACGGCGGTCTGACAAACAGTGCCAAGACGCATTCCCAGAGCACGATTCCCACGATCATCGAGATTTCCATCGGCCCGAGAACAAAATCGCCGCCCAGACCAGACCCCAGGAACGTGCCGATGACGACGATTCCCCAGACAAGGCCCAAACCACCGCTCACGATCAGTCCGTTCGCCGGTCCACGCAATGGTCGTCGACCCGATTCGAATGAATCGTGATCGGCGGCCGAAACAAGTGTCGGTTCCTGTTGCCACGACCGAGCCGCGGGTGGCGCGCCGTGCGCCGCGTCGCGGGCGCGCAACTTGAACCAGTATCGGATCAACCATGCCAGCGTGCCGAAGATGAAAACGGCGAAAAGCGTGTGAAAAAGCAACACATCGTGCTGGCCAGGCGCGGCGCCCGACACGCGGTACAATCACTTCAACATCGGCTCCGGCGCGGCCATTGCTCCAAGTACCCAACCAACGAGCGGCGCCGCCCAGAAAACCAGCAGGACGGCACAAGCACGAATGCCCAGACGTGACTGCATGCCGGAGTAACGTCCTGATTCCCGACGCTTGAGCTGATGCCAAAGCAAAACCGCGAAGGTGCAAGTCAGATTGGCCAGCAGACCGTAAAAAATCAATGCCGTGATTATCGAGCTAAGGTGCACGTACTTGCGAATGAGCAGTGGAACAGTAATCGCGATCGCGATCAATACCGTGAGGAGCGCATAGATTGCCAAGCGTCGTCGCAACGGTATCGGCGCGCATTTGACACCATGTTTTCGAGCCATCGCCCTGACCGCCACGTGGGCTTCCACGATCGTCGCGCCGGTCGCGCTGCGATAAAGCTTGGCCGCCGAGAGCATGTCACCCGGCAAGTGCGCAAGGATCGCTCGCTCCACATCCGCCGGGATCGCATTGTCTTCGGGTGCCGGTTGCGACGAAGTGCCCTGCCGGCTCACGCGCTCGACGTCCGTTTTCACGTCGCTGGCGTTCTGGTAGCGGCGTTCCGGTTCGCTTTCCAACGCGTGCAGGACGACCTCGTCCAGACGCACGTCGACTTGGACTTTCCGCGACGGTGGCTCGAAGCGGCCGATCGGCAGCTCGCCGGTCAGCATCTCGTAGAAGACCACGCCCAAACTGTAGATATCGGCGCGGTGATCGACTTGGTGCGAACCTTGCATCTGCTCGGGGGCCATGTAGTGAACGGTGCCCATCACTTGGCCGGTCTCGGTCAACGTCCATTGCTTTCCGGTCGCGGCCGCTTCGTCCGCCGGCGCGCTGCCGGTGATCTTGGCCA
>CAZSOG010000395.1:0-5569 GCA_964607555.1 uncultured Pirellulaceae bacterium
CTTCACCGAGTATCATGGTAGCATGACCCCGGTCGGTGAAGTGGACGAACGCTTGCGCATTCAGGACGGCAGGCTCGTGGCACGCAGCTATCGAGCGGGCGGATTGTTCGCGATGTGGCTGGTCGATGTTGGCCTACTACAGTTTTATGACCAACATGGCAACATGTTGCGGACGGTCAACCTGCTGTTATCGTTCGAGCCGGCGCGTGCCGCGGCATGAACCGTTTTCGGACGCCGGCGCGAAACCTGGAGCGGAAGCGTCACGACGGGCTGCCGAGCGTGCGAGTACGTCAGGTTCGCGAATTCGCCGGTCACGCGCGTTCACAGATTACGCACGATTTCGCGCTTTGCGACCAGCCGCGTACCGCGCCGCCGATCCACGTCGCATGTCGCCAACCATCGGTTGCGTAATTGGTCGTACAATTGCTCGGTTGTGCAGTTACATTGCTGGGTCAAGATCTTACCGCCGGCCCGATGTTGGTGCCCGCCACCCATGCCCAGGTTCTCGAGTGCCCGCTGAACCAATTCCGCGGCGTTCCCGGCATCACGATCGGTGCGTACGGACAGATACAGGTCGCCATCCACGATCGCCGCGCACAACACGCGGCGAATCTGTTCGCAGCGTACCAGCAGATCGGCGACTTCGCCGATGATCTCGGCGCCCTCGGCGCGCGGCAGAAAGCAGATCGCGACATCGTCGTAGATGAACGTCGTCTGCAGGGCGAGCACGAGGTCACCAAAGTACCCGCGGGTGAGCGGCGCGCTTTCGATTTCCGCCAGTTTCGCCGGGTCGGCCATTTCACTAAGCCAGGTGACAATTCGGCGATCGAGCAGGGAATAGTGTGTTTCGCTGCCTTGCGTTTCGGTCGTAATGCCATAGAGCAGGGCGGTCGCGAGATCGCGCGAGGGTAACATGCCCTGTTCGCGCAAGTAACCGGCCGTAATTGTCGCGGACGCGGCGACTTTGGGCCGAATGTCGCGGAACGGAAGACGGACACGCTCCCCATTCATTTCGTGATGGTCGATGACGGCCGCCGGCTTCAGGTGCGTGTCGGACAGCAGGTGGTTCGCCGTGCTCGATGAACAGTCGACAAGGATCGCGGCCGTGCCGTCTTCGATCGTCAGTTCGTCCACCAGCTCAATCGGTGGATTGAGCAGCTTGACCATATGGCGATTTTCGGCGCGGACAATACCGCCGCCCCCGATCAGCCGGGCGGTTCGTCCCAGCCGCTCCTTGATCAAACAGCGTACGGCCCATCCCGATGCAATCGCGTCGGGGTCCGGATTGTCGTGCGTGATGATCAGTAACTGGCGAAACTCGCGCAACGCCTCAACAAGGCGAGTGGATTTTGGAACACTCATGATTTGGTCGTTCGCTCAATGCAGGTGCGACACGCGTTCTTCAAGCGTGGCAAAACAGAATGTCTTGGCGGCGATGGAATAACGACAGTGAAGTATGTTGTATCGTCAGGCGTGCCGTCAAGAGCCAACGCAAGGCACATGACATCCACGCTCATGTTGCCGCGCGACCCGTTGCACTCAGATCTGCTCGTCTTTGGATCCGCTCGCCTAGCCACGCCAGACCGATCAGCAGACAGAAAGCCGTGCAGAGCGATGCGGGCACGTCCCCCCAGCGTTCATAGGAACTGGAGCGGCCGTCCGGTTGGACAGTCGCGAGCAATGTCGCGCACGCACGGCGCGGGCCTTGAACCACGACCTTGCCGTTCCCGTCGATCCACGCGGATAGGCCCGTGTTGGCGGCGATCAACATCGGCCGACGCAGCTCGACCGAACGAAAAACGGCACAATCCAGTTGCATGTCCAGGATGGTCGAGCCCCAAAACCAACCGTCGTTCGTCAAGTTGACCAGCACATCGGGAGACTTGCCGGCGCGGGCCAGGTTCGCGACCTGACTCCGCATCAGTTGCGGGATCGTGTTCTCAAAACAGATGCTCGGCGCGAACGTCAAACCGCGGATCGTCATCGCTTCGGCATGACGGCCTGGTGTTAGACCATTTGGCATCGGCATCAGCCTGTAAAGCCAGGGAAAAGTGTCGCCAAACGGAACGTACTCGCCGAACATGACCGGATGCATCTTGTAGTAACGCGCGACCACGCGTGCGCCAGGATCAACCAGTATCGCGGCGTTGTAGCGATGCGGTGGATGTGCACCGAACTGCCATGTCGTGGTTCCCATCAACCAGCTGGTCGGATGGTCGGCCGCCTCCGTGCCAGCCGACTCGTTCACAGGGTTGAGTCGCCAGATCATGTTGCGTGTCAACTGCCGGAAAGCAGTCTGGTTCAATTCCATGTCCGCCCGACTCATCAGCGGATCCCGTTGGATTTCCACGCCCGGTTCAACCAGCGTATCGTTCACGGGAAACATGCTCTCGGGCCACACGACGAGATCCAACGGCTGGCATTGTCGCACGGCCGTGTCGGTCAACCGGCTGTACTGTTCCAGCATTCGGCGTGGCGCGTCGGGATCGTCATCGAACACGGTGTCGATCGAGCCTTGAATCAATGCGACACGCACCGGCGGCCGATTCGCTCCACGGGTCGGTTGTGCCAGTCGCATCCGTCCATAGAGCAACACCGCGCCCAGGATGACTGCCATGGGAATGATGGGCCATGCGGACCAGCGTCGATCCGTGACCGGGAGCATCGTGAACCCACAGGCCGCCACCGCCATGAGCACAAAGCTGACGCCATAAGCGCCGCACAGATCGGCGCTCTGGATCACGGTCAGACGAGAGACCTGCGTATGGGCGAGCAACGCCATGGAGAACCCGAGCGGTCCATAGGCGCGCGCGACCTCGATCCCCGTCCAAACGACGGGGGCCGCGACCACGAGCGGCAGACGCCATCGATGGACGGCGCGACGCGTGATGGCGACAAATAGCGGCCAGAAAATGCCAAGGTACGCACCGAGCGCCAATAGACCGAAGTAGTTCGCCCAATGGGCCAAGCGGATCCCCTGCATCACGACGATCCAGTAGACGGTGGATGCACCCCAGACCGCCCAATAAGGGTGCCGCACGGACCATGACCGGGATCTGGCAATTGTCCACAACAAACCAAGTGGCGCGACCCAGCCCAAAGGCCACCACCCGAGAGGCGGTAACGCCATCCAGAATAGTAACCCACTGAATAACGCCGGCCACCACGGGGAGTCGCGCCAACCGGCGCGCACAGCGCCTGGCTCCGCGCCGTTGGCCGAGTCGGATGATCGAGTGGCGTGGCGGTCCGGCGGTTGTCGCGTGGGCATTTTTCGGCGCGCTCCTCTCGCGTGTTTCATTCCTGCTTTTCCTCGAGCAACAGGATGTCGACCGGGTAGCCGGCGGGATAGCTGCGTCTGCCGGGTGGGAACAGTGCGAGCCCGTCGGCACGCGCGATCGCCCGCTGGTCCGCCGAACCCTGCCACCGAATCGGCGTGACACACGGAGGCCCTTCATCACGCGCGGCGACCACGACCGGATAGTATGTCGGGCGATCCCACAATTGCTCGTAGTCACAGGCCAATAGCGCCGCTATCGTTCGCCGATCCGTGGGTTCTATCCCGATCAGTGTCTGGATCAATGGGCGCACAAAGAGTCGGAAACAGACCAGGCAGCCGACCGGATTCCCGGGCAGTCCGAAAACATGGGTTGTATGCCCGCCTTGTTCGCGCATACCAAACCAGAGCGGCTTGCCTGGCTTAAGGTGGACTTTGTGGAATACGCATTGCACGCCGGCATCACGGAGCGCGGCGGGGACCAGATCCAGATCGCCGGTCGACACACCGCCGGACAGCAGCAGCACATCATGATCCAGGCCGGCGCGAACGGCTGCGTCGAGCCACCGCCGGTCGTCGCGACAGATTGGCAGGGTCTCACAATGAGCGTGCAGCTGGCGCGCCAATGCCGCGAGCAACGGACCGTTTGTATTTCGTATTTGGCCGGCTCCCGGCACGACTCCCGGAGGCACCAATTCGTCGCCGGTGGCCAGTACCGCGACGCGCGGTGGGCGAATGACGCGCACGGCCGTCCGCCCCGCTTCGCACAGAACGCCCACGTCGCGCGGTCGCAAACGGTGCCCACGCCGAAGAAGCACTTCACCACGACGTGCCGACAGCCCGCGGCGCAGGATGTTCTGGCCCGCGACAACCGGGGGATCATCGATCCGAACCCACGCGCCCTGCTCCCCTTCGCCACTTGTCGTCCGTTCGATCATAACCACGGCGTCGGCACCTTGCGGCAGCGGAGCCCCGGTCATGATGCGCGCCGCCGTTGCCGCGCGCAGCGCAATTCGCGGAACCGATCCCGCCGTGATTCGCGCAACGATCTCCAGCCGCACCGTGGAATCCGCGACGTCGGCAGCACGCACGGCGTAGCCGTCCATCAGCGCTTTGTCATAGGGCGGCGAATCCATGTCAAAACGGATGTCCTCGGCCAACGTCAAATCGGCCGCGCGCTCCAAACCCATCCGCGCCGCCCCTTTCGGGCACGCACGTTCAAGTACGGATGCCAGTGCTTCGTCAATGCTGATCATGGTGTCCGACATCGAAGACAAACCGCCGCAATAGCTCGTGGCCATTGTCCGTTAGAAAACTCTCGGGGTGAAATTGCCAGCCGATCACCGGATACCGTTTGTGGCGGATCGCCATGATCTCACGATGCCCGCCGCGCGACTCCGCCCACGCACTGATCTCGAACGCGTCATCCAATGTATCTTCTTGAATAACCAAACTGTGGTAGCGCGTCGCGATCAGCGGATTGGGGAGACCGGCAAACAGACCCCGGCTATCGTGATGGATTTCGTCCGTCTTGCCATGCATCAATTCGCGCGCCCGAACAATTCTTGCCCCGGTTGCCTGGCCGATCGACTGATGCCCGAGACAGACGCCAAGGATGGGCAACTTGCCCATGAACTGTTGCACGCACGCCACGGATATCCCCGCCTCACGGGGCGTGCACGGGCCCGGTGAAATGATCAAATGGCTCGGTCGCTTGCCGGCGATCGTGTCCGTGTCGATCTGGTCATTCCGATAAACCTGAATGTCCAGCGACGCATCAATCTCGCCCAGTCGTTGGACCAGATTGTATGTAAACGAGTCGTAGTTGTCGACGATCAATATCATGGGACTTAGCGACCTTCACTAAACTGCCTCGGCCGGGCGGCTATCCGTCTCTTCGGCGGACTTGGAATTCCATCGTCTATATTAACGTCTTTTTTTCTCGCCAACAGGGCTCGTGTTGGATCCGGCGGTGCGGAACGCCAACTTGCTAATCCAGAACTTTCGCCTGGACCGCATCAGCCGCGTTGACGGCGCACTCGCACGAAGCCTGAGCGCGAGTGTGCGCGAGGTGCTGGAACACGAGTTGCAGCGGCGCAACGAGAAGTTGCTGACTCAGATCAATCGACAACTGGAAAAGAACCGCGATAAGTTCCACGTATCACTGCGCGACACGTTGCGTGGCAAGCTCTAGCCCCCATGGGCCGAGATTTGAGTGTTGCAGACTTTCTAGGGTAGTACCCGGAGATCTTCCCGACGGCCACCGTCACCCGGGCCCGGCGGAGGCGCTCGAGG
>CAZSOG010000396.1:0-5558 GCA_964607555.1 uncultured Pirellulaceae bacterium
CGGCTGGTCGATTGCGCCCCCCACCTCGGCTGGGCGTCGAAAATGGTCTGGCTCTCCCAACTCGTCGCGGACCAGGGCGGTTCACTGAACGACGCCCCCGCACGTGTCGCCGATCATGATTTCGTATCGACCGATCCGCGGCGGGGCGGATTCTGGCGATTGTGGGACGCCGGTCTGATCGACCCGCTGTGCGACCTGGATATGGCGAAAGCATGCCTTCGCCAAGGCCCGGTCGATAGCCGCGACTGGGGCCGTGGCCAGATTATTCGGCGTTTCTACGAACATGTCGAAGCGGTCGACTGGAGCTACATTTCACTCCGTTCGGATAACACTCGGTGGAGTCCGCGACTCCGCATCGACTTCCCAAGTCTTGACAGCCTCAACAAGACGTCATTCGCGCCGATCCTCGCCGACGCGTGTGATCCGAACAGCCTCCACGGCCTGCTGCTTGACTGCCAGGAAGCGCGCCTGCAGGAGAACAACCCGCTGGATGACCCAACCAACCAACTGGCCGTCGTGCCACCGCGCGAGGGCGCGGAATAATGAAGTCTGGAGCCTTGAAGTCCGGAGCCTGGTTCTGTTCACGTTTTCTTTTAGTCAAGGAGCAAAGTAATGAGTAGCACTCGTACCCGGCAAGACAACGTCGACGCCGAAGCATCGATGCAGGCGGAAAACCCATTCGGTGGAGAGTCGAGCGACACGGCTGCGCGCGCCGCGGCGTTCGGCCAGATCGCGCGTCAGGCGCGCGCGGACTGCGAGCGCGGCGAGGACGCGGTCCGAGCGCTGCGCGAACGTCGCAATCGTTCAGGCCAGTAATCGATCTAGACGAGGATCAATCGAATGTGCCCAGCCAAGTCCGATTTTGCATTTGGGGTCGAAATGGAATGCCTCACGGTCGTGCCGGAGTGCCGTCTCGATAAAGAGACCGTGATCCACAACTTCTTCGCCAATCTGGCCAAACAAGCGCCGAGTCTTGGCGCGTATCGAGGAGTTTTCAACGCGTACGGCCGATGCTATTTCGATGTCGGGCATGTGGAACTGGCGACCAGTGAATGCGCGTCGCCCTACGTGCTGCCTTCGATCGTCGATCGTATTCAGGCCGTCGCGGCGCGATCGGTCGCGGCATTGGAACGGTCCGGCACGCCGATGATCCTGGCCAACAATAACCACTCGGGATTGCTGGGTCCGGAGTGTGCCGTCTGGGGTACGCATGAAAACTACCTCGTGGAAAAGCGGCCCGAGCCGTTGGGCGACTATATTCTGCCGTTCCTGACGTCGAGGATCTATGCCGGCGCCGGGGGTGTGCTTTTCCCAAGTGGAGATTATCTCGCCGGCGTCCGCCCAAACTGTATGGCCGTCGCCACCGGCGGCGGTACGACCGATTGCCGCGCGATCCACTGCACGGTCGGCAGACCTCATCATGCCGAAACCCGCCCGCGCCGGTACCGCTACCACCTGATTTGTGGCGATGGACATCGGAGTCAATTCAACTGGTCACTGCAGATCGGCGCGACCGCCCTCGCTGTCAAAGCGGTCCTCTATGACGCCGAGACACGCGCTGCCGCGATCCGACTGCGTGTCGACCAGCCCGCCGGTTGGGTGTCGCTGCTGAGACAGAATAATCTGCTCGCCAAGGCCGGCCAACCGCTGCGCGTCGCGCCCAAAGTCATTTCCACCCAACGCATGTATCTGGATGGCGCGCGACGGTTTGCCGACCGATTGGAGACGTCGCCGGATTGGATACCACGACTATTGAACGACTGGGAAAATACGCTCGATGCCTACCAACGGATGGACCGGGCCTGGCTCGCCGCGCGCATGGATGCTTTTGCAAAGTACGAGCTGTTCTCGGCGGTGCTCCAGGATGCCGGCTGTGATTGGTCCGTGCTTCGGAATCATCCAGATCTGTTTCATGAACTCGCTTTGCTGAACCAGAATTACCATGAGTTCTGCAATCGCGATTCGGCGTTCACGCGACTCGAGAACGCCGGCCTGCTGCAACATCGAGTTGCGTTACCGGTCGAGCCGGGTGACGAGCGGGATCCGTACGTGCCCGATACCGGGACCCGCGCCGCGGTCCGCGCTCGGTTAATCAAAGAGCATGACAACGCGAACAACTTGATCATTGACTGGACCCACGTCCACGATACAACAACCGGAAAATACCGGCGTTTGGCCAGCCCGTTCGCGACCGAGTTCGGCCCGTGGCAAGGTCCGGACGAGCCAGTGCACAGGGTCCGCGGTAGGCCGGAGGCCAACGGAATACTTGACCGTGTCTTGCACAACTACGATCGCGGGATGTTCAATTCCGCACGGCTGCTGCTGGATCGGTATCAACGGTTCTTGCGGGAAAACGGTGAGACCCAGAGCCAGGATCGGACGGTGCTACGCTACCGCGCCTGGATTCGCCCCCGGCTGGGTGAGCTCGATGGTCCCGAATTGCTTAACTACGTCCATCGCAACGACCGGGAATCGTGGATATCGGTCGGAGATCATTGTAATGTGCTGCGGTTTACGGGGATCAGCCCCGATCTGGAACGGATGCGGCCGTGGATCGAACGCGGTCTCTATCTGCTTCGATCAGTGGGAGCTCAAGATATGGAACCGATCGAAGGACCGATCGTACGCGAACATATCGCGGCGACATTGGCCGCCGCCGGCCAGCTTGAACAGGCGTGTGAAATTCTGAACGTTCCCGGCAATCATCGAGGCATGTATCATCATGACCGTCGTATTCGAGCGCGCCTTGTTGCGGTCCGCGGTGAAATTCAACGCAAAATGGGCCGGCTCGCGAGGGCTGCCAGGTTGCTCCGGGTCGCACATGATGTGCAGCGTGGTCAGGAATACTACGGTCAGCTGGTCAACTATACGATTCCGTGCCTCGTGAAATGCGCGGAGCACGAAGACGAAGCCAGGATGCTGCTGGACGAGGCCGATGAATATGTGGCGAACAACTCCGATACGATTGGCAAGCTGCGCATCGATCTGCTGCGTTGCCGTATCGTGGGGGACGGCCCATGTGCCGCCCAAACCCATATGCTCGTGGACCGTTTGCGCCACGAACTGCCGGCGCTGCGCACGTGCCGCGTCACCAACCAGATCGCCGATAACTGGGACGCGTGGATCGCCGGTGGTATGCCCGCGGGCGAACACGATCCGTTCTGGGGCGTGTGACGTGTTCCACTCATCGGACGGGACGTGACCAGCTTGAGCCACAACCTTGGTCCAATCTTACTTTTAGAACCGATAGCCTCCGCCAATCCCGGTAAACAGATCGTCCGTGTCGTCATTCAGCCCCACACCGGCTCGAAAATCGACGACGAAATCATCCGTGACATAATAGTCGATTCCCATGTTGAACGTGTGCGTCAGTTTCTCCTTGTCCAGTCCGCGCGAGAATATACCATACCATTCCGTGTACATCGTCGCCCGCTCGGTCAGCTCAACACCGAGCGCGAGCGATTGGGACCAGACCAGGAACCGATCGGCAGTGGGATCTTCCGGTACAAATCCGAAATCGTCCAGCGCGCCGGTGCCGAACCCGGTCGAACCGTAAAGATCCCACCCGGTTGCAACCTCCCATTCGTAAATATAGTCCAACCCGAATTCGACACGGTCCGTGGACCAGGCCGTCCCGCCCGTGGGAACCGTGAACCGGATCTCTAATGCACTCTCGGGCACAAGGCACTCCTGGTCGGTGATCCCGAGCTTAATCCCCCACCGTAAGTCCTCGGCTCCGTCACGATTGTCCGCTTCATCGACAAATCTCCAGGCGTAGTCCCACCGTACACGAAACTCGATGTCGTCACTCAGGCCGATGCGCAGCATGAGCTCCGGGCTCGTATGGGACCGCTCAATTTCTTGATCATTGTCATTGTAGAAATACGAGTAGCCCGCTTCGATCTGCGCCACATGGTAGCCGACCGTCTTCGTGGACTGCGTGAAATCGTGCCGCTCCGTCTCAATCCGTTCCTCGAACGGATCGCGTCGATGCACGCCAACCAGGTCATCCAGGAACTTGATCCGCGGTTCGTCGCACGGACCAGAGTCACCTGATAACGCGGCCCTGGTGAACAACGCCGTCAGAAATAAGCAACCGAGTATCAACACGTGGCGGTACATGGCAGTCCTCGCGTGACAAATCAAGTATTAACAATAGTCATATCGTTCTATCGGCCACGTGCGATAGTTAGCAGGATCTGCCGAACACCGCGATGGCGTATTTTAGGTGGAACTGGAACGACCAATACGTTTTAAGAGAAGTTTGCCGGTTCAATTGGACTTCGGGTGTGATTTTTGCCACAATAATATGAACCGGTTAAGCGGTTCGTGACGGCGGCGTCGGGTTTTTGTTCCCGTCTTCTTGCGATGCGTGGCCGCTGGGCTTGTGTTGCAGGTCGCCAATACGACCGTAGGTCGAATGAACCCAGCCGCGGGGCGGCGCCAGGGCGTAGCTGCGGGCGTGAGCCCGCAGTTCCTTGAACCGATATAACTCCCCAGCCGCGAAGCGGCGACGGCAACCGGAAGGGCCACCACGCCGCGCAGATGTTTCAGGACGACTGCATCGCACGGCTTTCCCGTCGCGGAATCAGATTCCAAATGGAATATCCATTGGAAGGCGAGCACCCTGGTTGGCCGCCGCCGCCGCTGTGCGGTTTGGTTATCATCGCGGGCCGATGTTCCGCGGGCTGACGCCCGCAGCTACGTGCCCCGGCCGCTCCGCGGCCTCCTGACCCACTTGACAGACGCCACCAACGAATCGACCGAATACGCGTGGTATCGGTAAGGATTGGTTTCCGCGATTGACGAACAGTCTGGAAGTGAACTAGCCAAAATGTTCAGGCGAAAAGCCCACGCCTTGAACCGATTGACGATCGGTCGGTTTGGCTTCCTGCCTGAGGCGGTCCGAACTGCCGGCGGCAGCCTGTAACGTGCGCGGCATCTCGTCGACGATGTCCACCCAATGGTCGCTCTCGACATGCAGACGGTCGAGAAAACGTTGCTCAGGCGTCAAAGGCCCCACGATTGAATGTCGGAGCCAACCCCCGCAGACTAGGGCGTGTTACGCCAAGCATACGGGATGCGACAAAACGAATCCCCTGGTTTGCCTGCGTTGCCACAAGAAGTGGCGTGGCCCCTTCCTTTCTGGTCGAGCTTTCCGGGTTATTGGCGCAAAGCGAAGCAGGTCAACTGGATTGCCTATGACACAGTGTACCGGTCGTGGCAGGGGGAGTTCGGCGGAGTGGATCTGAAGGCCGCGGCGGCGGCCTACCGCCGATTTGTCGTGGCCGGCGTGTCCGCGCCGCCGGAACGGCCTTGGGACGCAGCGATCGACGGTTGGTTGCTTGGCGGCAGCCAATTCGTCGAGCGGATAAGGAACTTGGCCAAAGATCCCACCCATCAAGACGAGGTGCCCCAGGCGCGCCGGCTGGCCAGCTTGCCGGTGACGGTGGTGCTGCAAGCCACGGCCCGGCATTTCGAGGTGGATCCTGACGTGTTTACGCAGTGGCGTAGCGCCCATGTAGCGCGGGACATTGCCGCTTGGCTGGCCCGTCGCT
>CAZSOG010000397.1:0-5558 GCA_964607555.1 uncultured Pirellulaceae bacterium
GGGGGCCGGGGTTTTGGCGTGTGGCACGGCCAGTTGAACGTCATGCCAAGTGGCGAACACATAGACAAAAAGCAGGATCTTTCTTCCCGGGGCGGAGTGGGGGCGGGACAAGCGCAGGCGATTCGCTTGGCGCACGTAGCTGCGTGCCGCGAAACGCGGCAGTTTGCGCCCTTGGGCTATGCCGACGGTCCGTTCGCCGAGCCAACGCATCATTCGATTCTGTAATGCCCAGTTCGCCGGTCGGTGCAGCAAGGTTCCCCATTGGGAAACTCGATCGATATGTGCCAACAGCCAATCCGCCGGCCGCAATCCGTTGGTCGCGACATACTGTGCCTTGCATTCCGTCATGAGTTTTGGAATATCGACGTGCCCCGGGCACTCCAATCGACATTGGTGACAATGGACGCACAGATCGGCGATCGATTTCATCGCGTCCTGACTCAACTGGGTCACGTCCAATTGGCCGGTCAGGACGGCGCGCAACATATTGGCTTTCGCACGCGGGGTCGCCTGTTCGCGCGGGGCATAGCGAAAGATGGGACACATGCGGTCGGTCGGAAGCTGGCTGCGACACTCACCGCAGCCATTACACCGGACGGTCTCCTGAACCACCGACAGCCCGGGCCATATCAAATACGGTTCCATCGTCGATGGCCCGGGTGGCGCCACGGCGGCGGCGGCCGCCGCCGGCACGTTGGAAATCGGCGTTTGTGGCCGGAGGTGATCCGTTAGTTGGGCCGACGGCGTCGTGATGACCTTGCCCGGGTTCAAAATACCGTCGGGGTCGAAACGCTCCTTGATTTGGCGGAACACTCGATAGACCGGCCCAAATTGGCGGCGCAGGTACCATGAGCGACTGAGCCCGTCGCCCTGTTCACCGCTGATCGTGCCACCGTGCGCGCAAACCATGTCGTACAAAGCTGTCGCCAGCGGCCCCATTTTCTTGACATCCCGCGGATTCGCGAGATCGAGAAACGGGCGCATGTGCAACTGGCCTTGTCCGGCATGCGCGTGCAGCGCGCCGGTGATCGCGTGATCCTTGAGCAGATTCTGGAGCTGCACGAGAAAGGCGGGCAGCGCGGCGGCGGGTACGGCGACGTCGTCCACGAATGGCAATGGGCATCGGGCGCCGGGAACCGCGTGTATCCCGCGGTTCACCTCATGGACAAGACCCCAGAAAAATTCCACGTCATCGGCCTCCGTCGCCAGACGTGCATCGAATGCCAGACGCGCGTGACGTTGAATTCGGGCGATTGCCGCCTGCAATCGCGACCAGACTTCGGCCGCGTTTTCGCCAACGAACTCCGCCAGTAAAACGGCTTCCGTCCGCGTCGGCAGCAGGGTGTCGTAACGCACATCCAGTTCGCGCGCAATGCTCAGCAGCCGACGGTCGAGCAGATCGCATGCCGACGCCCCGAGCTCCGCGACCGCCAACGCGCCGCGGGCCGCGGCGTCCAAGCGATCGAAGAACAACAGGATCGCGCCAACCGCCGGCGCACATTCGGCCGTGCGGACGGTCGCTTCCGTGATCAGACCCAACGTTCCTTCCGAACCCGCCAGCAGCCGTGCGAGCTGGAGCTGGTCGCCGCACAGCACATCGCGCACGCGATAGCCCGCGCAACTGACGGCGGTCCGCGGCCCATGGCGTGCTATCACGGCATCATTGGCATGCAACACTTGCGCGATCTGCTGGACAAGCCGCTGGAGTCGATCGCCCTCGATGCCCGCCGCCGCCGTGGCCGGGACCTCATGGCGCGCCAGCCTGACCACGGCTCCATCGGCCAGCACGACTTGCAACGACTCGATCGTGTCACCTGCCGAACCATGCCGCAGGCGGTGACTACCGGCGGCGTCCACCGCGATCATGCCGCCCAGGGTGGTCACGTCCGCATTCGCCGGATCCGGGCCGTAGCAACGCCCGAGCGGCTTGAGATGGCGATTCAGTTGCGCACAGACCACGCCCGGTTGCAGACGCGCCAAGCCCGCGTCAACATCCAGAATCCGCCGCATGTACCGTGCGAAGTCGATTATCAAACCCGAGCCAAGCGATTGCCCAGCGGTCCCGGTTCCCGCCCCCCGTGCGTGCACCGGAATCTGATTCTCCGCGGCATACTGCACGCAGACAACGACGTCGTCCAGGTTCCGCGGGCAAACAACCCCCGCCGGACGCACCCCGTGCACGCTGCCATCGGTCGCATACAGGTGCGTCGTCAAATCGTCACAGCGCACGTCACCCCGGATCAAACCTCGTAAATCCTCTTGGATCCGTTCGCGTTCTTGATCCATGAGCAACCGGTTCGTACTAGCGGGTGCAAGAAGCGGGCAAAGTCCGGCATGTCGGCAACCGACTACTTAGCGTGACCGTAAATCAACTGCATCACTTCCGAGCGTGTTGATAGATTCGTTCGAAAAAGCCCCTTCATGGCCGATGTGACGCACAAACTGCCCGGTTTCTTGACACCACGCACGGTCATGCAAGTATGCGTGGCCTCGATGACGACCGCGACACCGCGCGCGCCCACTTCGTTCATCAACAGGTCGGCAATCGTTTCGGTCATGCGTTCCTGGACCTGCGGCCGGCTCGCCACGGCATCGACGACGCGCGCAAGTTTGCTCAGTCCAACAACCGTCCCGTCGGGCAGATAGCCGATGTGCGCGCGCCCCGTGAAAGGCAGTAAGTGGTGCTCGCACATGCTACGGAACGTGATATCGCGGACCAGCACCACTTCGTCATATTTCTCCGTGAAACACTTTTGCAAATGATCGCGTGGGTCGTCGTGCAGGCCCGCGAACAGCTCCGCATACATACGCGCGACGCGCGCCGGCGTCTCGAGTAACCCCTCGCGATCGGGGTCTTCCCCCACCGCGACGAGGATCTCTCGAACGGCACGCTCGATCCGTGCCAAGTCGACTGGATGGTCACACATCTGACTCGTCTCAACTTTCTTTTTCGCGCTGCTGACTCAGGGCCCGAGCAGGGAAACGCTCCGCTCGCCTCATCTTATCAGCTTGTCGCGCCGAAGTCAGGCAGGCATCCCACCAAACGGGCTCGCCGGGTACAATGAGCCGTGTCAGGCACTCCCAACACGGTGGCAATGGCAAAGGAGGTACGGGATGATGGTTCGCATGCTCCGAGCTAGCGTGCTCGCGTCGATCGTCTGCGTCAGTTTCTGCGCCCGCGGGCCCGCGGGCGAACTCGAGATCCGGCTGAAAGGTCCGCGACATATTACCCTGGTCGGTGCCGTCAGCCGCTGGGACGCCGATGGCAATCCGCGCCATGCCGTCGATGGGAAGGCGAAGCTGGCTTCCCCGCGGCTCGATTACCGCGCGACCGATCAAGGGCATGGAGACTGGCTCTGCAAAGATCTGCCGGCGGGCCGCTATGACCTGATTGTCATGGCAGCCCCGCGTCTGCGCGTCGAAGGGTTCATCTATCCGCCGGTCCTCGAATTCGACGAATTCCTGAAGCATGCGGACGGCCTGGACGCCGAGACCCGCGCCACGATCGAATCGGACATTGCCCAATCGCGTCATTATGAAAACAAGGTCACGCCGTTGTTCATGGCGGGAAATGACAAGTATGTGCGCGTGCTTGTGCAATTGTTGCGCGATAAGCCGACAAGTTACGACGGCGAATTCGGCCAGCCCGTCGCAACATTGCGCCACGAAATCTGGCAATACACTAACCGTTATGGCGCATGGACTAAAGAGAAACGAACGCGGGTCGTCGACCGCCTGCTCATGGGACGCTCCGAGCTGCGCACCTGGACGTGGGTCTGGACGCCTAAGCTCGGCGGGATCGATGTCCCCGAACATGGCCGCGTGGTTGTTCAGTACACGCTGCCAAGTCATTTTCCAACACCGACCGCGCGCGGACTCACGCCCATGCACGCGCCCTAGGCCTGGGCTGGTCACGCGATACCCGCCCGTTCCTGGTTCGCCGGTCAGTCCGGTTCGCCGACCTCAGGCCGCTCACGCCGGAATACGGCGACCACATCCTCGATCGGCACGACGAAGAGCTGGTTATCCGGCTCAAAATCAACCGGTACGGCGTTCTTGGGATGAAATAGAATTTTGTCATACTGACGCAACGGAACGTCATCATCGTTCTCTAATTGTGCGGATATCGTCACGATGCGCCCGGTGATCGTCGGGATCTCGGCGGCATCTGGCAGCGCGATACCACCTTTCGTTTCGCGTTTTGGTTCGTCCTTGCGGACCACAACACGTGCACCGATCGGTTCGACATACTCAAATACGGGTTTCCGCTGACGGGATTTGGCCATGAGCCCCTCGGATAAACGTCTTCCAATGGATAGTAGCCGATCATGATTCAAACGACGCTCAGCTGCAAATAAACACACTCTGTTGTCGCGAACCAGGGCCGGTCCGCTCGTCGGCACCGCATCCGACGGGCGCCGCCGGCCCGTACAAGTGGTTCGTGGCGGGGTGATAAACAACAATAAATCGCGGTCGGACGAGCATCTGGCGCGTTGGCAGCAATGCGAATTCAGCCGTGCTGCGGCCCGATTAACAATACGCTATCATCTTACATCTCCACGCGGCGGCCCCAACAGGGGGTTGCATTCGACAGCCGATCTGACAAAATATCTGGTTTCCCGAAAAGCACCCCCGACCGAAGATGGCATTCATGTCAGAGGCCGGCTTGGCTGAACGACGGTTCTTGTACCCCGTTAGTGCTGTTTGTGCGTATATCGAGGCCCGCGAATCTTGTGTGACTTAGCGGGATTGCAGTTCGAATAGAGAGCGATTGAATACAAGAGGGACCGGTCGATGGCGGAAGTGTTAAACGTAGCTTTGCGGAACGAGCTTGGAACCCGCGCGGTGCGCCGATTGCGCAAAGCGGGGGTTGTACCGGCGGTTTTGTACGGGCACAAGAAAGAGTGTGTTCATCTGTCGATTTCGAACCGTGATTTTCGTGCCATCCTGCGGCACGGCGGTCATCTGGTCGACTTGGCGGGAGATGTGACCGAAAAAGCGCTGATCAAAGGGGTCCAGTGGGACACGTTCAGCACGCACGTCCTGCACGTGGACCTGACCCGTGTGTCCGAGCAGGAGCATGTCGCGGTAACGGTGCCGCTGGAATTGCGTGGCGAATCGCCGGGCGCGAAGCAAGGCGGAATTGTTGAGCATTTGATTTATGAACTGGAGATCGAGTGCCTGGCAGGTGCCATCCCGGAAAAACTTACGGCCCACCTGAATTCTCTTGAGTTGGGCAGTACATTGACGGCGGCGGCAGTGGAGTTGCCTGAAAACGTGCAGTTGGTAACGCCGGCGGAACGGGTGGTGGCCCATTGCTTGGCGTTGGAAGTTGAGCATGAGGAAGAAGAGCAGTTGGCGGCCGGACCTGGCGAACCAGAAGTGATTGGGCGCAAGCCGGAGGAAGGTGAAGACAGCGAGGCCGGTTCCTAGCCCGCATCTTCGCAGCCGGCGTTGTGCCACGACGGTTCGCCGCGGCACCATGTGGATCGGACCATCGTTATCCGTGTTGTGCATGAGCTTAGGGGTGACAGACGGCCGGCGGTTGCCGTCAGGTG
>CAZSOG010000398.1:0-5558 GCA_964607555.1 uncultured Pirellulaceae bacterium
AATCACAAGCAACAAGACGACCGTCCAGAGGATCCACGTGCCGATGTGCCGCGTATCATTGTTCTTGGTGATCTCAGCAACCGTAACAGGCCTCAGCCGATGCTCTCCATATTCACAATTCATGCCGCCACTGCGGCCCGCAAGAAACCCGTCGACTAGTGTTCTTGTCCTTCTGGTCCGTGAATGGTGTCGGTGACTGTTATGTGGCGGTCTGTGTGCCTTCGTGCATCATTGCTTCCAGCTGCTGGTAGCTGACAAAAAGCCGGTAGGGATGGCCGGGCAGTTCGGCGAAGTCCCATTTCTGATAAAAGGACTTGGCCGTATCCGTGAGGCAATCGAGAATAACCGCCACGAAGGGGAACGTGTCGCCGGCCTCGTAGCAATCACGCAGAGCTTGAGCCAAGAGGAGCCGACCCAGTCCCTGTTTCTGGTGGCGGAGTGATACCCCGAGCCAAGCCAACACGGCGACCGGCAACCGGCGGCGTGGCAGTCGTTTTGATAAGTCCTCCGGCAGGTCGGAAAAGTCAACTTGCCCAGTGGCGAGCGTGTAATAGCCGGCAATGTGGTCGGTTTCGTCGAGCAGCACCGTCGTCACGGAAACGTGTTTCTGCTGGTGCTGCCACGCTTTCGTACGGAGCCAATCGTCGACTGCTGCCAGCCCACTGCGGAATTGGCGCCGCCGGTGACCACGTTCCAGTCGCTTTCGGCGAAAGCCCGCCGGCAGCTTGACGCCGCTCACGCGTCACCCCGCATGGTCCGGCCCAGTTCGCGTTGCGCATGCGTTAGTTTCGGTGGGCCATCAAGTGCATTCCAGAAACTGAGTTGCTCTTCGGGAGTAAGGGCAATCGTGTTCCGTGCGGCCTGACTAACTTCATGTCGAGCCTGGGTCACGATCACCATCCGCACATAGTCGCTGATGCTGATTTGACGCAGCTCGGCAGCCTTCGCGATGTACGATTTGCTCTCCTCGTCCAGGCGTACCATGAGCTGACTTGATTTGGTCATTGCTGGTTACTCACTGAAAATAGGGTTCCCAATGCGGAAGGTCCGCAACCCACAAGAGAGTACGCCCTCCTTCGGTCGCGCTCCCGTCGTTCGCTTCGAAACATGCACGCACGGTGCGCATGTGGCAGCCCAAGAATCTGAGAAGCTGGCACAAAACCTGGTTTCAACCAGGTGCGATGGACGTCCGCGTCCGTCGAAGCAGCGGCTAAACGGCCTGCCGAGGCAGTGTTGTGACAGGTTCCAAAAAACCCGCACTCGTTTCAAGTGTATTGCACAGCGATATACATGTCAAGGTCCGCGAGGACTCATCTTCTTAATCTTAATCATAACGCGGGCGTCGCCCGCAAACCAAGAATGGGGCTCATCCGCCTTTGGCGGATGTTTGGGCGCGAATCCCTGGTCCTTTATTGGGTGACAAAACGGCTTCGGCGGAATTATCATCCGCTTCTGTGACGGACGTGGACGTCCATCGTACATCACGTACATCTTGGAAGCTGAGTTTTGTTACAGGTTCTTAATCTTAATCTTAATCTTAATCCTGATCGACATGACATGACACGTCACGTTGCGCGACGATTCTCCTGATTCATGGGAGCCGAATATCTGATTTGAGATTACCTCATTTGGGGCGCGTGCCTCAGCGGCGAAGGCCGGAAGAGGATTAAGATTAAGAGTATGATTATGATTATGATTAAGACTAAGATTTCCCTTGCTTCGCCCCGGCTGCCTGAAGGGGAAGAACTGCCCGGAGCACCCATCGGTCCGCGTGGTCCGGCGATTGAACGCGTCGCATTTGCACTATTGTCCTCATACGGGGAGTTCGAACATGTACCGCTGTGTGCTGTCTTTTCTTGTCGTTGTGATCGGCTGGACGCCCACGTGGGGTCTGGAACCGGCGCGTGTTACCTTCGAGTTGCCACCGAGCCCGGCGCGGACACGCCCACGGCCGTTCGATGGCGAGACACTTGTCGTGAACCCACCCTGTTTCGTGTATCCAGCAACCAAGCAGTATGACGCGTACGTGGTGCAATACAGTGGAAGCCGAGACTTCCCGCGCGCGGAGACGTTTGAATTGATGGGAAAATGGATGCTCAATGCACCGGCGCGTCCATTGGACCCGGGTATCTGGTACTGGCGTTGGCGCCCGGCTGGCCCCGCTGGTTCCGGCACCATCTGGTCTCCTGTCCGCCGGTTCCGTATTCCTGACGATGTGCCGATCGTGCCGTTTCCAAAACTGTCCGAACTGACGCGCCGACTTGGGCGCTCACACCCGCGGGTTTTTATCACGGCCGACCGATTGGAAGCCGTTCGTCAGCGGGCGGCGAAACGATTTGGCGCCGAGTGGCGGAACCAGGTTCAGCGGCGCGCCGCGTTGGCTGCCAAGAAGCAGCTACTGCCGGAGCCGGCCTTCCTGCCCGCTAAGGGGCTCGAACGGATCGAGCAGTATAAGGCGACGTTTGTACGTTACCGCCCGTTCTTTGGTGAGTTGACGGCGTTGGCGCAGACCTACTTGCTCAGCGGGAACCGGCTGGCAGGCAGCGAAGCGAAACGGCGGCTCATGAGTGTTGTGGCATGGGATCCGAACGGCAGTACGAGTCTCAAGCACAACGACGAAGTCGGAACCGATGTCGTGCGGCACTGCGTGCGTGCCTACGATTGGGTTTATCCGCTGCTATCTGCCCAAGAACGCCAACAATGTCTCGACGTGTTCCGGGTCCGGATGGAGGAGATGTTCGATCTGTTGCGCCGGCGGCCTTTTGAGGTAGCACCGTACCCAAGTCACTTCATGGGCTACTACGAGCCCGATCTGCTGCAGGCCTGCCTGGCGGTGAGTGGTGACATGGATGTTGAGCCGATGCTGCACTACACCATGTTGCAACTCTGGTCACCATTCTATCCACCTTATGGCGATGCGGATGGCGGTTGGAGCGAGGGTCCGAGCTATTGGGGGTGGATTGCCGGTGTCTGTGCGCGCACGTATGTTCTGGTCCAGCGGGCGACGGGAATTCCGATCCACGAGCGTTCGAATCTGCGCAACCAGGCATTTTACAAGCTCTATGGAAACCCGCCATGGTTTCAAATGTCGCCGTTCGGCGACGGCCAGGAAGGGCCGGCGCGTGGTGGGCAGACGATGCTCATGCTCGCGTCACTCTATCATAACCCCTGGGCGAAATGGTATGCCCAACAGAAGCAGACGCGTCTGCAGGGGCTCGATGCGCTGCTTTTTCCGACCCGAGATCTGGAGGCCAGGTCGCCCGCTGATCTGCCTCAGGGACGCTGTTTTTTCGATGTGGGGTTGGCCTGTTCCCATGTCAACCTGGGCGATCGTGGCGAGGATGTCACGCTGTTGATGCGATCGTCCCCGTTCGGCGGGTCGAGTCACGCGTACGCCGACCAGAATACGTTCGTGGTCGACGCCCATGGCCAGCCACTCATCATCGCGTCGGGCTACTACCAGTTGTATGGTTGTCCGCACCACGTGCAGTGGACGCGCCGAACCGTCGCGTCCAATTCGATTCTCGTGGACAATCAGGGGCAAGAGCGATCCTGGAGCGCGAAAGGCCGCATCATGGAGTTTACGACGACGGTCGGCGCCGACTACATGGTTGGCGACGCGCACGAGGCCTATCCGGGTCGGCTCGATCGCTATGATCGACATGTACTGTTCCTACGTCCGATGCAAACCGGTGGGAATACACTGATTGTCATCCACGATGACATTGTGGCGCCAAAGCCGGTGACGATCCAATTTCTGCTGCATGCGTTGCAGCCGATGCAGGTCGACTCCGCAAAGGGGTCGGTGCGTGTGCACCGGGCGGATGCGGTGTGCCGGGTCGATCTGCTCGCTCCGCAACGGCTCGAATTCCACCAAGACGATCAGTTCACGGTGGCACCCCAGGTGCCGTCACCGAACCAGTGGCATCTGCGCGCGGGAACGACCACGAAAAGGAAAACAACCCAGTCGTTGATCACCTTGCAGCCCGCGCGCCACGCGTTGGAAAAGCAGCTTGTTCGTCCGGTGCTGGAGCGGGGCAGCGGCGCGGTTGGCGTGGTTCTGGGCACGGGCAGACGCCGTGTTGTGGCGATATTCCGCACCAGCTCGGAGGCGGACACGGTCCGCGCTTGCGGGTTGCGCACGGACGGCGCCGCGGCCAGCGCGACATGGATCGATGGTCGCGTGCGCGCAGTGGCTCTGTTCGACGGCTCGGTGCTGGCCAGCAGCAGTGGTCGCAATCTGATCCGGACGGGAGAGGCGACCAGTGTGAATGCCGTGCATTTGGCGAATCGTCTGCTGGTGGAAGGAGCGAATCAGCACCCCATGCACGTGGAGTTGGCCACGCTGTTTTCGGCGGCCGGAGTGGTCGGTCACGCAGGAGCCACAGAGCCCGTGCCGATCCGTGACGGCATGATGCATCTGGACCTGCCTCCTGGCCAATTGATTCGAATCGACGCGCGCGATGACAAGGCGACGGCGGCGGATAAGCCGGCATCGTTGATTGTGCCGGGCGCCGCGCCGACACATTTTCAGTGCACGTTCTTGCCGCGTGTGCAGGCAACAAAATTCGCGACGCCGTTTCCGGGAACGCCCGGGATTTGGCAGCTCGGGATTCAAGTCAGTGCAGTTGGCGGGGCCGGCGGCATGGTCCGGCTGGATGCGGGTGGCGGCAGAGCCACGGCGTGGCTCGCGCCAGGACAGGTTCGAACAGTTGCCGTTAACGCGTGTTCGCTCAACCGCGGTGATCCGGTCACTGTGTCGTGGTCCGCGGCCGCGGGAGGTCAGTTGCGTCTTGGTTCGGCCAAGGCCCGGCGCGCGCTGGGTGTGAATCTGGTTGCGAACGGATCGTTTGAAGACGTCGCGGATGGTGTGCCCGTCGGTTGTCGGCCCGGCACGATTACCGCCGGCGCGCAATGTCGGATTGAAACAGCGGCGAACGTCTTTGCCGGCCGGGCCACGAACGATGGCCAACGGTGCGTCAAAGTGATTTGCACGGCGGCGACCGGCGGCGACTTTGGTGTAGCACTGGAATGGCCGGGCGTGCGTCCCGCTCCGTACGATCGTCGTTTTCGGCTCGCGTGCCAAGTCCGTGGAGACCGTCAGAGCGTCGCCGGGGTGCAAGTGACGAGTGACGATTGGGTTTTCTGTCAGACCACGCCTCGCATCAGTAGTCCGGATAAGTGGGCACGGTCGGAACATGAGTTCGTATTGCCGGCCGGAGAAGACCTCGGCCATCTGCGCCTGCACATGTCGGCCAGGAAGACCGGCGCCGTGCTGTATGTCGATAGCGTGTCGCTCGTTGAATTACCGGCCGCGGTAGGCGATAAGACAGGCTATCATGAGAGCGGTGAGAGCCAGACACCGAAGATGTGACACTTGTAGCCATGCCTAATGCGAGCGGCGCCCGCAACCCACAGGGGAGTACGCCCTTGTTCTGCGGCGCTCCCGCCCGTCGCTTCGAAACATGCACGCACCGTGCGCGCATGTGGCAGCCTAAGAATTTAACGAGGCGGTGCCTCCAACCAACTGACGGATCCTCTTGGCCGAGACGGCTCGG
>CAZSOG010000399.1:0-5555 GCA_964607555.1 uncultured Pirellulaceae bacterium
ATTTGGCGTCGGGGGCGCGCCGCGGTGTCAACGACTTGCTGGTGTTCGCCGCCATGGTTGCCGCAGGAGCCGGTGTGCGGCTGGTATGCCGCGATTTGCCAAACTTCGCTCCGGTTGCGGCAATGGCTCTGTTTGCCGGCTATTATTTTCGTTCGGCCCTGTTGGCGATCAGCGTGCCGCTGGCCGTGATGGCGATCAGCGATTGGTTCCTCGGCGGCTATGGTTGGTACATGATGGCGTTGGTCTACGGGATGCTGGCATTTCCCGTTCTCCTGCGTGGTTGGCTGCGACGCACGTTCCGCTTTGATCGCCCCGGCGTTGTCGGCCAGATGGTTCCGTTAGCCGGCTTGGTGGGCTGCAGCCTGCTCTCCTCTTTGCTGTTTTTCATGGCCACGAACTTCGGCGTGTGGCTCTGGTTCGGGGCCTATGAGCCAAGTTTCGCGGGGCTCGCGCACTGTTATGCCGCCGCCGTGCCGTTCTTCCGCCACACGTTGACGGGCGACCTCGTGTTTTCCGTCGTGCTGTTTGGTAGTTATGCCACGGCGCACGCCTTCTCCAGAGTGCGCGTGCCGGCGTCCGCGGTTTGATCATTTAAGCCGGGCGCACGGTTTGTACCGAAAGCAGCTGGTCACATGGTCGTTGACCATGCCAACGGCCTGCATATGCGCGTAGATGATCGTGCTGCCAACAAATTTGAAGCCGCGCCGCTTGAGATCCTTGCTCAGCACGTCCGACGCCGCTGACGTGCGGGGTACCTCCTCGTCGTGTTGCCACCGGTTTTGTATGGGGCGGCCGTCGACAAACTGCCAGACATACGCATCAAAGGAGCCGAATTCCGTCTGGATGGCGAGGAACGCGCGGGCGTTTTGCACGGCGGCACGCACTTTTTGGCGGTTCCGAATGATGCGCGCGTCTAGCAGCATCCGCGCGATGCGACGTTCCGTGAAGCGCGCGACACGTGCAGGATCGAAATCAGCGAATAGACGCCGGTAGCCGTCGCGCTTATTCAAGACGGTGGCCCAACTCAGGCCGGCCTGCGCACTTTCAAGCACCAGGAACTCGAAGTGCTTCCGGTCCTCATGCACCGGTACACCCCACTCGGTGTCGTGGTACTCCAGGTACTCTTCATTACCCGCCAGGGCCCAGCGGCAACGCGTGATTTGCTTGTCTTGCATGGAATGAGCGGGCTAGACCCTCCAGACGCGTTCGGTCGGGACCTGCGCGACGACGACCCGCGGGCGCGGCGTGTCGGGTTGCAATCGGAAGGCAAACGGCAGCACCTGACTTGTCAAAACGGCCTCGTTTTCTGGAACCGAATTGCCGACCAGAACGAGCCCACGGTCGCGAAGCCGGAACAGTTCAAGGTTCCACGGCTGACGATTGACGACCAGCAGCTCGCGAACGCCCACGTCCGCGTAGAATGCCAACTTGTCATGAGTTCGATCCGACGGACTGACAATCTCGACGGCAAAATCGGGCCCACCGAGCCAGAACTCGCCGCAGTTCGTCGCCGAACCGCCGTTCAAAAAAACGGCGACGTCTGGCACTCGATAGTTCGCTTGCCAATTGTCCCGCCGGTCACTAACGTTGACTCCGGGGCGCACATGGCCCTTGCCGGGCCAATCGATGATATCCTGAAAAATCGAGGCCAATCGATTCACCAGTTGCTGGTGTTCATCGTTGGGCATCGGATTCATCACATAGAGGCCCTCCCATGTTTCATCGAAACGATCGGCGCCGGAGACAGCGCGCTCCGCCCGAATCCGCTGCTCGACGTGCTGATCCATGACTAAGGTGGGCACTTGCTGCCTCCGATCGGCTGCGCACGGCACGGCGTCCGTGGGACCTGGACGGGGCTAATACCGGCGGAGATTCGAGTTTAGTCCAGGTTGGCGCGTGCCACGAGCTTTGGAACAAATCAACTCATGAAAACCGAGAACACTTCACGACTCCGCGGTGGCGGCTGAGGGGACCTGTTTGCCGACCCAAGGCCCAACTCGAACTCGCATGCTAGCCACCTTTCTTGGCCGGCGCCTTTTTGGCCGGGGTTCCCGGTGCGGTCTTGCCGGGTGCCTTCTTGCCTGGCGTTGCCGGGGTGGCTGGTGCTGCCGGTTTCGTGGGCGCGCCGGCGGCTGGTCCGCCGGCACCGGGCAGCGCGTCGGTTGACGCATCTTCCTTCGGCTCGTTTTTCTTTTCCGAGGGCATCGCGACCATGGATTTCGGTAACAAACTCTCCAGATCGCGAGTTTTCAAACGGACTTCCTTCATCATTTCTTCGAGACCATCTTCGTCCGTGTCGGTTGCCTCAACGACGCCGTTGACGGCATCCACGATCTTCTGAATGGTCTGCTTTTGCTGGTCGTCCTGAGCCGCCGCCATCAGGGCAGTTGGTGCCGGTACGGTTGCGCGGCCGATTCGAATGCCACGCGGCGGGGCCCCACGCAATCCAAGCAGGGCACATTTCAGCGGCAGTTTCAGCCGGCGCCGGGCTGCCTCGAGATCTGGATCCTCTGTTTGATCGGTGGTTGTCGCGCCCATCATGCCGCTGCCGCCGTATCCGCTGTCTCCCATGCCGCCACCACTGCCCATCAGGCCCTCTTCGCTACCGCCCGTGCCGATCCCCGGCATGCCCGGCATGCCCGGCATGCCCGGCCCGTAACCGCCCGTTCCCGAAATGGGCGTTTTTTCCTTCAGCAGCTTCTTGACGCGCGCGTCCTCGGAACGCGAGGCGAAGGCGACCATGGCACCGACCCGCTGCGCGGTGGCAACCGCATCAATGCCGGTCACGTTCTGGTAGTTGAATTTCGCCAAGGCGCGGGCTGCCGTGTAACGCAGAGTTAGCGGGGCATTGGTGTCACTCATGATCGTGACGACCCGGTTGAAATTGTCTTGGTTGTTCCCGACGGCACCAAGTTCCGCCAACACGTCGATGGCCCGGCGCCGCATCCAAACATGGCCTTCCAGCGAGCGGTTCGCCGGTGGCGTGTCCTGCTGGGCCACCGCCAGCATGGCGGCCGATATTTCGGATTTCTTGGCTGCGGAAATCGGCTGGTTTCCCGGGCGCTGCCGGTCCAGCATCGCGTGGCGCAGGATCCCGATGATGATGGCCACCTGTACCGCGTCCGGTTGGTTTGGCTTCTTGAGTTCCTGCAGCAAGAAGTCCAGCGCGCGCGCCAGACGCACGGGCGGATAACGGTCACCACCGACCAACCGCGCCTCGGTGCTATTGAGGTTGCCGATGATCAGCAATGCGTTGAAGCGGACCCTCGGATCGTACTTATCCTGGGCCCGGCGTGTGGCTTCGTCATAAACCAAATTCAGTAAATACTGGTGAATGTTGGCGTCTTGGCAAAGGCGCAGGTCCTTGGTGATGGAATCGCGCATCTGATACAACTCGCCCAGATGGTCGACCGATGCCATTGCCGGGAACACGTATTTGCGATACCAACCGTCAAACGCGGCCTGTTGGCTCGACATCGATGCCTTACCAATCAGGATATCTTGTTTCAGGACACGTTGGTTGGTAACCGCCGTGCGTTTGGCGTACGCCGGATCGATCTTCTCCCACGTATATTTCGTCGCGGCTGCCGGCGCGGAAGCCGGCGCGGAAGCCGGCGCGGACAGGCCCATGAGAACAATCAACGGTGGCACGAGAGCGCAAAGGATGGGGAGTTTCATCGAACGGGATTCCCTCTGATAGCTGAGGATGAACATGAGCAGCGTCTCCTTCGGCGGTGTCAAATCGTGAACCTGCCGAAAGTCACCATATTACTAGACTACTCGTGACGTCCGCGTATTGTCAACTTATTCCGCGCCGATTTGACAGGCTTGAGCACGATGTTTATGCTCGAAATCCGTCATAATGCGCGATTATGCTGGTCCTCTGTAATTTTTGGTGGAAATCATGACGCTCCTTTATCAGTCCGCGGACTTTACCAAGCATCGGACCGGATCCCATCCGGAATGCCCGGCGCGCGTCGAGCGGATTGCCGCGCGACTGGCCGCCAAGGGGCTCGACCAGCGATGCCAGAAGCCGACCTGGGCGCCGGTCGACCGAAAGACCTTATCTCAAGTACATGACGAGACTTACATTGAGCAGGTCAAGAAATTCGCCGCGCAAGGCGGCGGCCATATCGAGGCGGATACGGTGCTCAGCACGCAGTCGTATGACGTCGCGTTATCGGCGGCCGGAGCGGTGTGCGACGCCGTGCAACGCGTGCTGAAGGGGCCGGACAAGCATGCGTTGTGTCTGGTCCGTCCGCCGGGCCACCACGCCCGCCGGCGCGCGGCCATGGGGTTCTGCTTGTTCAATAACATAGCGATCGGCGCGCGGCATGCCCTGGACCAGTTCGAACTGGAACGTGTCCTGGTCGTGGATTGGGACGTGCATCACGGCAATGGCACGCAGGAGGCATTCTGGAGTGATCCGCGGTTGGCGTTCTACTCGATTCACCGGTGGCCGTTCTATCCGGGAACCGGGGCGAAAGACGAGATTGGCGGGGGCAAGGGGCTGGGAACGATCTGTAATCAACCGGTACGCATTGGCACGCCGCGTGATGAGTATCGCAAGCGGTTCACGAGTTCGCTTGGCAACTTCGCCGACCGGATGCGGCCGCAGTTGATCTTGATCAGCGCCGGCTTTGATAGCCATCGCCTGGATCCCGTCGGCTCGCTCGGATTGGAGACCGAGGACTTTGCCGACCTGACCGACACGGTTCTGGCGGTCGCCCAGCAGCACGCTGACGGCCGCGTGGTGAGCGTGCTGGAGGGTGGCTACAATCTGGATGTTCTCCCTGACTGCGTCGCGGTTCATCTCGAAAACCTCGCGTCGGAAGGTCCGTGACGGCAGAGGTAAAGGGGGCCGGAGTCAATTGTGCGCAGCACCCTACGGGCCGTTCCGGCAATTGACTCCGGCCCCCTTTACCTTCTCATGTTAGGGCCACCCCTTCGGGGTTTGGTACGAGCGACTGTCCTTTCCCAGGGTTGCGCGACGTTCGCTCCACTCACGTCGCGCACCCGGGGCTGGCTTAGGTGCGTCCCTTCGCGACTGACACATACGAGCTATTCGCGAGTGTCGTCAAGTGCGCCGCTCCGACCACGGAATATGCTGGTTTCGGCTTACGGAACTAGCAATACCGTTTAACGAAGAAAACAAGCCTTCGATACTTCGTAACATGTCGTGGCAGGACAACGCACACGCACAACCTATTGATGTCCAGGTTTTTCGGGATGGCTTACTTGGACAGCGCCACTTTCCTTCGTTTTTGGTTTGTCAATGCTTGGATTGTTGGTATCCGGCCCCACCCAGCTGGTCTGGGTGGAGCCAGTGATTCTGCACTACAGCAGCGTCCGCAACGCGCCCATCTTCCGGCCCCCACCCAGCTGGTCTGGGTGGAGCCAGTGATTCTGCACTACAGCAGCGTCCGCAACGCGCCCATCTTCCGGCCCCCACCCAGCTGGTCTGGGTGGAGCCAGTGATTCTGCACTACAGCGGCGTCCGCAACGCGCCCATCTTCCGGCCCCCACCCAGCTGGTCTGGGTGGAGCCAGTGATTC
>CAZSOG010000400.1:0-5543 GCA_964607555.1 uncultured Pirellulaceae bacterium
CGTCGTCCCGCCCCCGCCCAGCTCGTCTGGGTGGAGCGCATGATTCTGCACTACACACGCCCGCAACGCAACCACCTTCCCGCCCCCACCGAGCTCGACTCGGTGGAGCGCATGATTCTGCACTACAGCAGCGTCCCACACCGCGCGTCGTCCCGCCCCCGCCCAGCTCGTCTGGGTGGAGCGCATGATTCTGCACTACAGCCCCGTCTCGCCGTACGCCACGACGTGTACCGACGGGTTTCGTTGACACGAACGAACGCCCGTGCGACAATGCGGCGTAGGGTTGACGTTACGTTGTGCGTGACAATTCACGGGTATATGCGCGATTGAAGAAAACGTCTCATCTTCTTGCCAAGTAAGATTCTTGCCAGGTCTTTTCCGCGAATTCTTGGCTGTGCGGCAGCGTGCGAAGAGAGGGGCAAGAATATTCGTGGCACGAATATGATAACCGTCGACATTTCGGCAGCTCTTGATGCGCCGATCCCAGGGGTCATCCACTGTATCGCGAGTCGTACCGTTGCATCACATTGTTCGTGCGCACGCGCCACATCGACCGGCACATGAAACGCCTTCATCAATTCGTGCTCATCGGTTCGTTCGTACCGCTTTGTTGGTATGGGATGATGGCGGTCCACGAACTTGGCCATGTGCTGGCCGCGGCGGTTACCGGCGGCACGGTCACCAAGGTCGCGCTGGACCCGCTGGCGATCTCTCGAACCGACGTGGCGCCGAATCCGATGCCGTTGATCGTTGTTTGGGGCGGTCCGCTCGTGGGCGTGATTTTGCCGCTGCTGGTTTGGATGATGTTTCGGTTTCTGCATATCCCCGGCGCGTACATGCCGCGATTTCTTGCCGGCGTTTGCTTGATCGCCAACGGTGCGTACATCGGCATCGGTTCGTTGGACCGTGTCGGCGATGCCGGCACGATGCTCCGGCATGGCGCGCCCATGGGGTTGCTCTGGCTCTTCGGTGCGGTGACCATGCCGACCGGTTTTGGGCTGTGGCACCGGCTCGGTCCGCACTTCGGGCTCGGCCAGGCACGGGGGCGCGTCGATCCCGTGGCGGCGTACGTGTCGGTGACATTGTTTGTGCTTGTATTGACAATTGCTGCCGCATTCGGACGATAGATTCAAGGTCAGCAATCTGCGGGTCGTCTTGTGCGGTGAAACCGAAGCGGGAAAGGCAACCCATCCCCCTCCGTCCTTCGTGGACCGATCGGACCGATCGGACTGATTGGACCGATGGGACGAATTGGATTTCGTGGACGGTGTGGACCGGTTGAGTCACCGTGTTTCGCGTCCTCACCTCTCCTCTCTCACCTGGTGTCCTGCGGTCACGGCTGATCGTCGACCGGTCGCAGTGCCATCCAGGGTTGCGTCTGGTAACTGCACGTGCAATGCGCGGCGCCGTTGGGGGCCAGGATCATGCCGCCGGCCGGGATGGCGGAGATCCAGCACCCGGGTCGCATGCCGCCGAAGTTGCGGATCGAGGTCTTCGAAGCGATGTCACAGTACCCGAGCGTTGCCGACCGGAAAACCAACGCGCGGGCGCCGGCCGCGATCTGTCCGCAGCCGTACGAACGTCGGAATTCAAACGGCACGTCCGCACCGGTCTTCAGGTTCCACGCCCCGCCTTCCGCGTAGATCGTGTCAGCACAGATGATCGGGCGCGTACGGTAGGCAACCTTGCGATCCCAGAGCCGTTTTCCCGAGCGGCTATCGATGCCAGCGAGCCGACCACCAATCTCGGACGGCAGGCGGAAAAAATTGTGCCGTACCGCTTCGTAGTTCATTAATAGCACGTGGTGTTTCGTGCTCAGCGCCAGCTGCGTTCCGAAAACGTCCTTGTCCTGTTTCCACAGGATGTCACCATTCTGGATGTTCATTGCCACGATCGTCCCGCCCGGTTGATCACCCGGCTTGAGCGGCGGGCCTTGTTTGCCATCGCGACGTGGCGACACGATTCGGTCGGCCATGGCAATCGGCCGGTCGATCAAATAAACTTCCTTTCCACCGATCGCGATCGCATTGTTGCGCAGCGAATCATCCGGTCGATAAGTCCATTGAACCTGGCCGGTATCGGGGTCCATTGCGAAAAACAGCACCGACTCGGTAAACAGACGCATCAACGTGTACCGGGCGCTGACTCGATGTTGCTCGTTGGCAACGGTCCCAAATAGCATGCCGTCATGATAAGCGAGGAATCCCCAGTCACGGTTGCGGCCGTTCGGGTCCTTGGGCGTTGTGAACTCGGCGATTTTTCTTCCGGTTGCCAGGTCCAGTCGCACGCAGTGGGGGCCGTATTTCGCGAACACGCTGGCGCGGCCCAAACAGAAGTTACTGCCCGCCTCGCCGACGCCGACATCATGGTGGATGCCGTCAAAGTCCTTGAGAATACCTGGTAGCGAGCAGGTCCAGAGCGTGGTTCCATTGAAGGCATCCAAGCAACAAACGCCGTTCACGCCGCCGACCACCAGGTACCCGTCACGATAGAGGGGCGCGGGACCTTGTCCGTGGCGATTCGGGACGCGAAACGGAACGTCCCGAAACCAGAACATCGCCACGCGACCATGCACGCGTTGGTCCATCGAGCAGATCGTGTTTTCGGGTCCGGCATTCTGGTGCGTCCAGTTCCCGGCCCCGGCAAGCGGTATCGCCGACGTCATCAGCAGGTGATCAAGCGGCCCGAGGCACGTCTTGCCGCCGAACGGCCGTTGCATGCGCCGGACCTGGGCCATGATCGGTGTCGGCAAAGGGCCGGCTCCCGATCGCGCGGAGACGATCAGGTTCGCGAACCGACCTGGACAGTGTGGTTTCGTGAGATCGGCTTGATGCACGGTGACTCGTGTCCCGTAGAGGCCGGCTTCCATCATTTTCAGCCGCGCCGCGGCGACCTGATTTGGATCCGATTCAACGGCGTACACATGCAGGTCACTCCGCCGTGCCAGTTCAAGTGCCAGTTGTCCGTCACCGCATCCCCAATCAACACAATACCCGTGCTGTACATCTGTCTTCTTCAGGATCGCGCCGGCCCACGCGCCGTAGTCGATATGGGATGGCTTGTTGGTCTCCGAAGCGGGAGCGGATGCGGGTGCCTCATGCGGTGTTGTAACGGCCGCGTTGGCGAGCGGCGCAGTATCCGATTTGCCGTCGAAACAATAGAGGATTCCTTTGTCCGTGCTCACGACCAGGTGCCCATTACCGTAAGCGAGTCCCAGTGCCTTGCCTTCCACGTCGTGCGACCACCAGCGATTCTGCTGACGCGTGTAGTCGATCGCGCAGACCGAACCCTCCTCGCCGCACACGGCATCGATTCCGGCAACGATCACGGACAGAATCTCCTTTTCCGAACGGATCAGCCCCGTATTTTCCAGGGCGCGAACCGTCCTCATTGCCCCTTTACGATCGGGCCGCTGCGTTTGAATCCAGCGGTATTCGGCCATCGAAGTGCCCTCCGCGCGGAGGATACCGTCACTCGTAACGACCAGCGGGCCGAAGCCCACGTTGCTGGAGAATCTGCCGTCGGCACAATCGAACAGACAACCGCCGTTCCAGAAGACGGACCCGGCCAGCGCGACGGCCGCGCCGCCCCGTTTCTGGTTGGGCTGGAGTTGGTAATAGAGGAATCGGCCATCGGCGCGATCAAACGCCGCCGGCACGGCCCGACCGGTGGGAACATACAACCGGGTCGCGTCGGCCAGCAGATAGCCCTGCGGGGCGACACCACTGCGTGCGACCGCGCCGCCATGAGGCTGCGGCATTTCGATTGCTCCGGACGAATCGTTGGTCCAGCGTGCCTTCCCGGTCGCCGCATCCAATGCGTGAACATAGATACCGTCACTTGGCCAGGTTCCCGCACAGTAATAGACCGTGTCGTCTAGCACGACGGGTCCACCACGTGCCGGCCAGCGCGAAATGATCCGATCGTTCCCAAGCACGCTTTCATGCGTGGGCCCACCGCGGTGTTTCCAAAGCAAATGTCCATCCCGCTGGTCCAACGCGTACAGACACCCGTCGTCGCTGGCCACCAGCACGCGATCACGCCATGCGACCGGCGCGAAGCGGATCGGGCCGTCGGTGAAGAACGACCAGTTGACGGCACCGTTGTTAGCATCGATCGCCACAACGCGATCGTCCGCCGAACTGCCAAACAGGACTTGATCACCGACAATGATGGGCTCGAACACTCCATCGAAGCGCATCCGCTCGGACGTCGGCCAGGCAGGACATGGCGGCTGCGTGGCCTGATGGATCCAACGCAGTGTAAGACGGTTGGGCAAAGCCTCGCCCGTGCATGCCGAGCGTGCGGCATCGTGACGGTGGGTTGGCCAGTCCTCCGCGCGCGTTCGACCGCCGATCACGACCAATAGAGCAACAAGGATCCGAAGCAGCTGCTTTGCTATGTTCATCGGCCAATCCAATTCAAGAGACAAATCGTGTCCACTGGTAAGATTCCGTAACCTGGTCATCTGGTAGTTCGGTGCGTGCCACGGTACGTTTCTGCCGTCATGCAGGCGTGTTGCGCGCGATCTGTCGCAAGACACTCTTGGCGGCCAGGTTGCCGCTGCGCACGGCGCTTTCCATCGTTGCAGGCCATCCCGTTCGTGTCCAGTCGCCGGCCAGAAACAGACCCGGGAACGGCGTGACCTGGGACGGCCGTGCAGCCTGTGATTCCGGGCTCACCGAGAACACCGCGGGCCGGTAGGTCACGACCTGAGATTCCACCAACGCGCTCGTGCCGACGACGGGCCAAATCTCGGCCAACTCCGCCAGAACCGACTCGACCAGTCCGCCCGGCGGCCGCCCCACCAGATCACGTGACGCGCTGATCACAATCTGATAGTAATGTGCCGGTTTGTCGGTCCGCAGTCCCGCGCGCAGGCCACCATTGAACAGCCATTGTGAGGTGCGCTGGACCAGCACGGCATGCCGCAACGGAGTGATCGGTCGATCGAACCACAAATGGAGCGCCGTGATCGGCACCGTTTCGATGCCGGCAATTTTGTTGAAATAGGGATCGCTATCCGCCCGCGGCACTTCCAGTAGGGACCCAATCACGTTCCACGGTACTGCCATGATGACATAATCAAACGCGCGGTACGTTCCATCCGGAAACTCGACGCGCGGATGCTGCCGCGTCTCCACCACAACCTTGCGGACCGATCGCCCGGTGTAAATCGCGACATCATGCTGCCGGTAGAAATCGAGCGAACTTTCGTGAAAGATATGATACAACGGCGCCGTGGGCAGCAGCAACTTCGCTCCATCACGACCACGCATAAACGCTTCAACCAACACGTGGCGTGCCGCGGCCAACGATGCCCGTTCCACCGTTTCGCCCAACGCACTCGTCAAAATAACCGACCAGAACCGCGCGATCGTTTCGGGTGTTTGCCCCACCGAGCGCAACCATTTGCCGGCGGTTTCGGAGTCCGTACGAGGCACATCGCTCAAGCGCCGGAGACGCACGAGTGCCCGCGCGATGGACAGCTTCTGACGCAACGAAAGATCTCTTCGACCGAACAGCAGCGGCGCGGCATGGAA
>CAZSOG010000401.1:0-5542 GCA_964607555.1 uncultured Pirellulaceae bacterium
ACGGACTGCGCCAATTCACTATCCAGTCGGACGAACCTAACCGCCTATAGAATATTTCAAGATGAGGTTGTCCGTGATTAGCGAGAATTAGCGTCGATTAGTGTTCTTTTTCTTCTGGTCCGTGAACAGTTACCATGTTTGAAATCGGGTTCAACAGACCGCCATCGTCCACGAAGGCGACCAGGAATCGAGAGACAGCCGTGGCGTGCCCAGGACGTTATATTGTAGTCGAATTCGTGCCGGCACGTCAGCGGGAACCGTCGCCTGGCGGTTGTATGATCCGCAGCCTTGGCGGACAATGGTTGGGACGGAATGACAGCACGCGTTTCATGGCAGTGTGTCGGTTGAAATAGTGCAGCAGGGCAATGTTGTGAATAGCAGACGAAAATCCAGCCGGCGTGATTTCCTGCAGGGGAAGGCGGCAATCGATGCGTTGGGTGACATGGTCGATGTGTCGGCTGACGACGGTATGCCGCCACCACTGGCCGCGCGGGCAACCGGGCCGGAGGGGCGCTCGGCACGGCGTTTGCTATTCGAGGTTGGACGCAAGGCCATGGCCTGCCAGTTTCAGGTGTTCACGCCATCGAGCGATGATCCCGCCGCGATTGAGGCGGCGCTCGCGGCGCTCGATTGCGTGGATGCTTGGGAGGATCGGCTGAGTATCTATCGCGAGCAGAGTGAAATCAGTCGGATCAACCGGGGCGCGGCCGTCGCCGCGTGCGGAATCGATGCCGAGACATTCGCGTTACTACAGCGTTGCATTGCCTATTGGCAATCGACTCAAGGTGCGTTTGATATCACGGCCGCTCCGTTGGTCCGCGCGTGGGGATTTCACATCCGCAAGGGGCGGTTCCCGTCCGATGAGGAATTGCGCGGCGCGCTGGAACGGGTTGGTAGTCAGCACGTCATCTTGGACTCGGAACAGCATACCGTGCGGTTCACACGGGCCGGCATGGAGCTGAATCTCGGAAGCATTGGAAAAGGATTCGCGTTGGATCGTTGCGCGGACGTACTCGATTCGGCCGGCGTCACCGATTACATGATCCACGGCGGGCACAGCAGCATCGTGGCGCGCGGCCGTCGGTGCGCCGCCGACGAGGACGCCGTGGACTGGTGGGTGAGGCTACGTAATCCGCTGCGCGGTGACCAGGTCCTGGCCGAACTCCGGCTGCGCGACCAGGCCTTGGGCACATCCGGTTCCGGCCGGCAGTTCTTCTATCATCACGGGCGGAGATACGGACATGTCATCGATCCGCGGTCGGGCCATCCCGCGGAAAGCGTGCTATCAGCTACTGTGATCGGGCCCTCGGCGGAACAAGCGGACGCACTGGCGACCGCGTTTTTCGTCCTGGGTATCCAAGCCACTCGAGATTACTGCCGCGCGCACTCGGAACTGGCCGTCGTCTTCGTTTGCCCTGGTGAACGTCGAGGCTCGGTTTCGCTCGAACTGATTCACGTCGCGGATCACGAGATTCACAATTCCACATGAATTGACTGTGGTTGCCTGGGGATTTCTTAGGGGCTGTAACGAAACTGCTTCGGCAGAGCGTTTAACTGCTTCTTCGACGGACGTGGACGTCCATCGTCCATGTTTGAAACCCGGTTTTGTGACAGTCTCTTAGCCGCGCGAAACGACCCCACCAGCGGGGTGGAGTTAATGACTGCCGCGTTGTTTTTTTTGCAAAAGACGTCTTTTTTTTGTCATAAATCGCCAAATCGAACTCCGCAGACCGCTCAACCGCCGATACAATCTCAAGACGTTCAAAGTGAAAGCGCCTTTGTCGCAAACGAAGCGGCCGTGGCCGAGTTTCACTTGGATGCAGACCTTGACAGCGGCAGGGCGCTGTGAGGCGTCCTTTCGGTCGAGGCCTCCCCACGCAAGGAACACGAGGGGGCGTACCATGTGGCGAAGGACTGCCTGGATTATTGTGATCGGACTGCCAATGAGTTGGCTGTCCAATCTGCGTGCGGAAGATCATGGGGCCCCCGAGCGTCTCATCACGCATCTTCGTTGGGTTCGCTTTGAGGTCATTGGCGGGCGTATTCGAGCGACTCGGATTCGCGTGGGCCAACATCGGCACCAGATGACGAAAGAATATCCTGACGGTGGGACCGAAGCACTGGCCGTCGCATTGGACAATGGAGCCCTCTCGCTGCGCTACACATGGCAACGCCGGACTGAGTATCTCAGCGTTCTGGCAGGCCGCAAGGATCGGCTCGAGTTTTGCTGGCGGCGTGAAACCACGGGTGGCCAGCTTGTCGAGACGACTTTCGTTCAACCGCCCCGCGGCGACATGACGCTTGCGATCCGTCGAACGGGCCAGACCAAAGCAACCTATTGCGTGCCTGGTGTGTGGCACCTGGCCGCGCTCCATCCGGACGTGTGCATGGAACACGTCGTACCGATCATGGAACTGCTGTGCGCGGATTCCCCGATTCGCCTCGAAGTGGAACAACTTCGCGATCGCCTATTCGAAACGGCCCGCAAACCACTGCCCGTCCAACGCCGGGAGGTTGAACAGTTAGTCAGGCAGCTTGCGGCGCGCCGTTTTCAGGAACGGCACCACGCGGATCAGAGGCTGCGCGCGTTGGGTCCGAGCGTGATCAGTTTTCTGGACGAGCTGGACCCAAGCCAGCTGGACCGTGAGCAGCGCCATCGTATTGCGATGGTCAAGGCTGACATCTGGCGGTACACGGTCGACACTCCGGACCGTGTCACGCAATGGTTGTCGACGGACAAGCAGGTCTGGATCGCGCTGACGCACGTGCCGAACTCGGTGCAGAGTGAGTTGGCGATGTCCAGACTGGCTAATTTGTCGGTCGTGCCGGCGGTCGCCCGCGATTTGGATAAGACGCACGTACCAAACGCACCGCGCGCACGACAAGCGGCCGTAGCGCGCGATGACGTGCGCCGGCGATAGAGAAAGACGTAACCGTTCACGGGATTTTGGACTGCCATTGTGTTTGACCCGTGTTGTTCCGTGTATTCTGCTTTCACGAGTCAACTTCGTGTATCGAAAGGCCGCCATGGCAAATGGCTGGGCCGGGAAGGTGCGACGTTGACACCCCGACTTCTCGTGCGCGGAAGGCTACTAGAACCGTCGCCTTGCCGAGCGGCATCTTTGTGCCTATTCGCAGCGGCTAAGGCGTTGCTTTGGTACGTCGAAGCAATGGGCATTTCATGCTGCGCGCTGGTAATGCATGGCGCGACCGGCACCCCACCGAACAACGCAAGCCGCGGTGGCCGTAATCCTGTCCGCCGTTAATCCCATATCTTAATCTTACTCTTAATCTTACTCTTACTCCTCTTCCGGCCTTTGCTGATGAGGCACGCAGCGCAAATGAGGTAATCTCACATGAGATAGTCAGCTCCCATGCATCAGGAGAATCGTCGCGCAAGGTAACACGTCATATCGATCAGGAGCAAGAGTAAGATTAAGAGTAAGATTAAGATTAAGATTAAGATTAGAGTAAACTAACCCGCCGTTCATGGCCAAAGGCCGTGAACGGCTACAGAAAGACCAACAACCGCCGCGGATCAGTCCCACCACCACGCATCGTCAGGGAGCTTGGGGGGTGTCGCCGCATCGTGTTCCGCCTCGACACACCCATAGTCGTCCACGGCCGGTGTGCGCTGGCTGATCCAGGTGCCCGCATCGACCGAAACGCCCCCGCTGACGCCGGCGACAAACCGCTTGCGATTGACAATCGCGTAATTCGCGACGCTGTCGACCTCTTCGGGAGCGCGGTCGCGGCGGACGCGGCAGGCATCGGCATCGCGAAAATACGCCATGTGCCAATTCACTTGCTCCGGCAGGCCTTCCGATCGCATGAGCGCGGCGAGGATCGCGAAGTCAAAGACGTTCTTCAGCTCCGCGTAAATCACGTACTTCGCGGCAAGCTGCTCGAAATGGGCCGTAAACGCATCGGCGAACTGTTGGCTCAGCGCATCGGAACGTCCCGTGTGGACTCGTTTTCCCGTCGCGGTCAGCATTTCGTTCTCGCTCATGACCCGCACGCCACGGCCGTCCAGCAGATAGGCATCGTGTGCCTGCGTCGTGCGAATGGACTTGTAGTTTGGAGTAAACCACCACCGTAGCACGCTCATTCCCCGTAATGCTTCGGCGGGCGTGTCCTTGGCCGCATCCAAATAGCTGGTCACGCCCAGCGTCCCGTCTTCCAGCCCCATGCCGACCAGCTTCATGCGGTAATCAGCTTCGACAATCGTGCGCGCCACGTGCGTTCGCGAATCGACTCCCCAGATTGAAATGTCCTGTTTGCCCAGTGTTTCACGCAGCTGATCCAGCCACGCTGCGCGCTCGTTGGGACGCACACTGCGGTCTTGCCAGCGTTTGACGAACGCCTGGGTCGCCGCCAAATTGGCCTGTCTCGGGTTGATCGCACAGCCGAATTTACCGTGCTGATCGAAAGTGTTGCGTAACAAGACAATGACATCGTCAAGCAGCAAGACAGGCGCGCCCGATTCGACATTGACCGGGCGCCCATCCAGGTCAGCGTGCCAGTCGCCGGCCGGGCCGGCCAGCACCAGGTCACCGGACTCCGGGTAGACCAGCAGATAGCGAATGCGATAGATGCCCGCCATGTGGCGCATCGCTTCGTCCGGTCCTTGGCCGAATGCATGCCGCACCTGCAGCTGTTTTTCGAGACGCGTCAAAGAGACCTTGCGCAACACCGAGGGGCGGCGAACCGCGCGGTTGCCCGAGTCCGATCGAGCACGCCGCCGAACGGCCTCGAGCAGTGGGTTGGATGGTCGTGGTGGCAGGCGTCGCAGGACTCCGGAGGTGTCGACGAGCACGCCGGTCGGGAATGGCTCAATCGCCCCGGTCCCCCCCACGTCGGACCAACTATCCGGCGCGACGGTGGACATAATCAGGTTGATCAGCGTATCGAAGTCCGCGATCGCACCACCACCGGCCGCGCCGCCGCCACCGGTCGCCAAGCGCGCGACGGCTTCACCGCGTTGCAAGTCCCCTTGCACATCGCGCAGCGTCGCCATCGACGCTTGTCGCGCTCCCATGGCGGCCTGCGCCAGAGCAATGCGTGCCAGCTGGCGATCGCGCAGCGCGGTGTCGTTCATCCGCCGCGCGACGCGCAGGGCCGGCGCGAATTCGCCGGCTACCAAGTACTGCGTGATTGCGTCGGAACGCGATTGGGCCAAGAGCACGTGCGGGCCGAAAACCAGCCCGCCGATCGATACGATCGTCATGCATTTCACGGCGCGCGCGATCGCGCGGTCAAGGCGTGCCATCATGTCCACTCCCTCAATTCTGTCCGCAATGCCCCCAAGCTTGCCCCTTCAGGGTCCCATATCTTGGGGCACTTTGTCAAGGAACCCCCAATGGAGGCGCGCAGCACAAAGCCCTCAAATCCGCACGAGATTTGAGGGCTCTGAGGCTATTCGCGGAGCGGTGGATGCCGTGTCATTGTGTCTGGCAACTACCGATTCACTATCACTTAGCAGCCGCAACCGGCGGGCTCAGCACCACAAGTGGGCTCGCAGCCACAGCTCGGCTCGCAGCAT
>CAZSOG010000402.1:0-5535 GCA_964607555.1 uncultured Pirellulaceae bacterium
TAATCGACGCTAATTCTCGCTAATATCGGAAAACCTCATCTTGAAAAGCCTTCGATTTTTTCACCACCTGCCGGATTGATGTTGTGTGTTGCAGACTTACTAGGCGGTATCATCAGTGTTGATCAGTGAAGATTAGTGTTCCTTGATAGCAGATGTCGTGAACGGCTACGAAATAAGAAACTGGAAAACGGCGAGAAGGGCTGGTTCTTATTATCTTGTCCGTATCGGCGCGGGTGGGGGCTAGCGCAGGCCGGCGCGTTGGAGCAAAATGCTGTAGAAATGCAGGAGGGCCGCGACGACGACGAGCAGACCGGAATACCGATGAATGGCCAGCAGCTGCCGGAGAGTGTCGGTGCCAAACAGGGGCAGCATGCTGAGTGACATCGACAGGCACACGGCCAAGCCTCCGATGACGATCAGCCAGAAAGTGAATTTGGGCAGCCAGAAGAACCGTGGGCCATATTCGCTCATCGGGTTAACGGTCCCATCGGCGTGAGCGCCGAATCGATTGGCGCGAAACCACGTCAGGGCCAGGAGCGGCAACATGCCCACGAACGCGCCGGCGCCACACATATGCGCGAACAGCCACCAGCCGTGCATGGCGCCGTACCGCAACACGGTGAAGAACGAGGTCACGCCCAGAATCGAGATCGTAAGCAACGTGGCGAGGTAGACCAACGTCTCCCACCACGACCATTTTTTCCTTTTCATACGCGGCGGTCGGGCGACAAGAACGAGCATCAAGTAGAGCACGATAACGATCGCCGCGGCGACCAACGCCACCAAGAGAATTCGCGGAAACCACGCGTTGGGATGTAGCATGAATTGTTCCGGGCTTGGATTCGCATTGTGGGTCATCGAAGAGCTCCTGAACTGCGAACGCGTCAGCGCCTCACAAGGCCAAACAGGCCGTTGAGCAAGGTCAACAGAAAGGCCAGGACAATCAGCGCGACGATCCCGGCGGAAATAAATGCGAACCACTTGAAGGCCGGCCGCCCCTGGAATGACAGATTCCACGTAGCCAGCTTCTGTTTGTCGAATCCTTCCAGCTCATACATCGCGTGGTGGACCGGTTCCGTTTCCGGTGCCGGTCCGAGCGCGGTGACCACGCCTTCGAAAATGGGGGCACCGGCCGAGTGGCATTCGACGCAGCCCTTGACACCGGTCGACCAGCGTGCCGGGCGCACATCATGCGCCATTTTCCACGCGTAGGGGGCCGCAACCTGGTGGTCAAAAACCTCGATGGGATCGTCTGCACCGAGCTTGTAAACGTGTCCGCCCGACACATAAACGGGGGTTGCGCCTTCTTTGGGCAGGACCTTCTTCAGTTCGGTCAACGACGCGACGAGTTTTTCGCGAAACAACGCACTGGCGCGTTCTCGTTTTACCTTGGCGATCTCCATGCGTTCCTGGTCCGTCCATTCGGATTCCGGGACTTCCGCACGCATTTCACCGAGGATACTCGTCTTGTCCTCTTTGTTGAGAGTGACATTTGCCATGGTGTCGGTGAACGTCGAGCTGCGCCGTATGCGCAAGATCCGCCGCAGCGTCGTGTAGACCTGCTCGGGATCGAGCGGCACGATATCCTGGCCTGCCTGCATGCCCCAGAACGCGGGCCACATCGCTCGGTACGGGAAGAGCATCTGCTGGTCCTGCATCAAAACGGGCCCGACGATGCTTGGCGGCACGAACGGACTCGATGTGTGCGTCGGCAGACCCAGCCCGTGTGCCATGGACGTTTCCAACCGCGCCGTTTGGGGCGCGGGCCGCGGGCCCGAATGGCACGCCGTGCAGGCAAGACGCTCGAGATGCAGTGGCGGCAAGCCACGGTGTTCGGGCTTCGGCGCGCCCATGCGGCCACCCAACACGTCTCCGACCTTCGACGTTTCTCCCAGGTGACAACCACGGCACGACAACGTAGCGACACTCAATCCAGACGCGTGTTGCTCGCCCTGATAGCCACGTACCGTTTGATGATCGATCCCGTTGCGGTGGCAATCGCCGCAGCGGAAGCCGGCGCGGATGTGAACATCTTCGTCGTGGGTCCAGTCAGGGGACGCATGGGGGCCCGCGACCCGTGTCGTGTGGCAGTAGTAGCACGCATTGTCGGACGGTCTGCGAACGATGTCAAAAAATACCTTTTTCTGAGCGTTGGTGGGCAACGGCCGATATGTGGTCTTCGGCAGCGTCGCGCGTCCTGCTTCCGCTTTGGCCGGATCAAAGTCGTCCGGCAAACTTGCCACCGCCCCGTCAATATCGGCCAGTCCGAACGCCGCCGCCGGCGCCCACGCGAAGTTCTGTTTCTGGATCTGCTCCCACCAGACCTCCGGGTTGTACGCGGACTCGCGCGCATGGCAGAACATGCAATCGACATTCAGCAGGCCCGCTAATCGCCATCGACCCGGCAGATCACCGACTTGGGCGTCGGCGACCGCGACCGCGGCGCCGGCCGGTCGAGATGTGCCCTCGTCCGACATTTGGACCACCCGTTCTCCCGGTCCACCCCCGGGGAGCTGGCGACCGAACTGGAGGACGAATTCCCATGGTGTGATCCCGAGCGTGGTCGGATCATAGGTGCCCGCCCATTTCCGGTAGGACAATGGAATTTGTGTGCCCGTCCGTGTGTCGGTCCAAATCCATGGTTCACCCGGCCGCCCGGCATCGGCCTGCGGATCGCCCGCGTCAAAGTGGTAGCCGTGGACAATCGCATCATAGTCGTGGCACCGACCGCACGTATGGACCGGTGAGTAAGGTGGGGCGTCGGGATCGGTCGTGTTGATCCGTTTGCCGTCCGCGTCGTACAAATCAATCCAATGCACATATTGGCTGCGGCTATGCGTTTTCGCGAACCGCGAGTCCGCCGCGCGCGTTTCCAAGCCACGGCCGGCAACCGCTGCCCAAAGCAATATCCCGAGGCCCAACTGGATCCGATTCCAGGTCATGGACGCGTCTCCATCTCGTCGAGGAATTTCCGATCGTGCGGCATTGCGATGCACGCATCAAAACGACGATTGTACGCTGCCCCACACCGTTTGTCACTCGGGCGCGAAGCCAGGAAAACTCGACTGTCGCCAGCGGGGCCCGGACCTTCGGATGAGACGCAGTTTCGAGCGGGAATCAATCCACTAATCCCTACAAATAGAACAGAGTTTCTAGTGCGGGTGGCCCGCAACCCACAAGGGAGTACGCCTTCCTTCGGTCGCGCTCCCGTTCGTCGCTTCGAAACATGCGCGAACGGTGCGCGCATGTGGCAGCCCAAGAATCCAGCGAGGTCCCACTTCCAACCGACGGACGCGTGCCGGCGCGGTGGAGACCTTCGGTCGCTCCCGCGCGGGGTCAGGAGACCCGCGCACAGCGCTACGTTTTGTCCCGCCCCTACCGGGTTTGTCCCGGTAGAGCGCATGATTCTGCACTACACGCGTCCGCCACTCAACCACATTCCCGCCCCTACCGGGTTTATCCCGGTAGAGCGCATGATTCTGCACTACACGCGTCCCACGCCCGATGGCAATTCCCGTAGGGACGACTGAACCGTTGTCCCAACAACTTGAGCCATGTGCACCTGATTTCGGCCTTCGAGGGGGTTTGGGTTCTAATGACCAGACTTTAATTGCATGCACGGCGCGCGTGACACCACGAGCGTGTTGCATTGGCGGCAATCCAGCCGATATAATCGAACACGCCGGTTGGTTGACCGATTCGGTTTGGCGGCTTGGTGGCCTGTAACAGGACTGCCGCGCACGAGGGGATTCCAGGGGGGACTGGAGGGTCCACGCGTACGTGTTTGGAATCGAGTCTTGTTACCCCTCCGTTCCCATGCTCAACGTCACACTTCGGATCTTCCAGGGAGTCAGTTCGCATGCAACGACGTACTTTGCTCAAGTGGATTTCGACTGGCGTATCTGGTGTGTGTGCGGCCGGACTCGCGGTGCCGGCGGTCCGTTTCGTGCTGGCCCCTCTGGCCCGTAAAACGGCGACCGGTCCACGGATCCAGCGAGTTGCGGCGCTGGACCAGCTGCCGCCCGGCGTGCCGAGGCAGGTTCCGGTCTATGGCGCGCGGCGCGACGCGTGGGCCTTGTATCCCCGCGAGGTTATTGGACGCGTGTGGTTAATCCGCGCAGCGGATGGGCAAACCCGGCCCGAGGACACGAAAATCAACGCTTTTACGGCGGAATGCCCACACCTTGGGTGCGTCGTCGATTGGAATGCCCAAAAAGGTGATTTCCTCTGTCCGTGCCATCGCGCGGCCTTCACGGTCGACGGCAAAGCGATCGGCAGCACCACGCTTGGCTACGATAATCCGGCACCGCGCGATATGGATCGACTCACGTGCCGAGTCATCCGTGATGAAGCGACAGACCGATGGTGGGTTGAAATCGAGTTCGAACGATTCCAGATGGGGACGTCAGATAAGAAACCCGTCTGATTGCAAGCCTGGCGGCTAGCCGGGTTGGAGGCGCGTACTGTGTGGCATAACGTGGTCGATTGGCTTGACGCACGCACCGGTATGCGCCGCTTCCCGGAATGGCGTGGACGGCGCGTGATTCCGGGCGGTCCAGGTTGGATCAAGACGACCGGAGCTTGCTTGTTGTGGATGCTGGTGGTTCAAGGCGTGACGGGGCTGGTGCTGCTGTCCGCGTATAGTCCGTCGGTTGCGAGCGCCTGGGGGAGCGTGTTTTTTATTGAACAGATGCCGGCCGGCGCGTTCATTCGTGGCCTGCACTATTTTGGCACGCAGGCGTTGATCATTCTGGCGGCGGTGCACGTGGTCCGTCTCCTGCTGACCGGTGGTTTTCAGACGCCCAGAGAAATTGTCTGGGTGACGGGCCTGTTGGTGCTCCCGCTGCTCATGGTGTGGGCGGTCACGGGGAATCCTCTTTCCGGGACCCAAAGAGGCTTCGCGCAAATCACGGTCGAGAGCAACATCGCCGGCGCGACGCCGATCGTAGGCCCGGCGGTTCAGCGCGTCTTGCTCGGTGGCGACGAGGTCGGCAACTTGACACTGACCCACTTGAACGTCTTGCATGTTATGTTGTTGCCACTGTTGGCCGGTCTGCTGGGCCTGTTCCATTTGCACCAGGTGCAGCGCAACGCCCTGTCGCCCGACGCGTTGCGACCCGCCGAACAGACGGAGACCGTACCCTACTGGCCGCATCAGTCGGTGCGCGATGTCGTTATGTTTGGCATCGTCTTCGCGGTTGTCGCATCGCTCGCGTGGCACTACGGCGCCCCGTTGGAGGCCCCGGCGGATCCGAACCTCCACCACGTACCGCGGCCGGAGTGGTATTTCTTGTTCCTGTTCGAATTGCGCCGCTATTTTCCCGGTTCGGCCGAGATCATCGCGACCATGATCATCCCGGGCGCCGTGCTGACCTTGCTCGTGTTCATGCCCTTGTTTGACCGACTCGGTGGGCGACGCCTGCGGTTGAGTCTGCGCGCCGCGATCGGCGTCGTGCTGCTCGCTGCCGGGGGCTCTCCCACGCTCCTCTCGATCGCTCGAGATCCAAAGTATCCGGTGTCCCCCCCCCCCCCCCC
>CAZSOG010000403.1:0-5525 GCA_964607555.1 uncultured Pirellulaceae bacterium
TGGGCGTTTCAGCCGGTTCACGAAACTGGCTATTCCGCTTTGCCTGGGCGACTACTTCGGGAGATTCCGTGTGATCGGAACGACCCCGGACTTTTTCGACAAGCTGACGTTTGGCGAGGAGGGCGAGCGTGCGTATCAGTTTGCCCAGGGTCGGAATTTTCAGCAACACGGCGAAAAATATGGCTACTTCGAGGCCGTTGTCGGGGCAACCGTGGCCAGAGAAATGCAACTGAACCTCGACAGCAAAATCAACCCGGCACACGGCGATCCGGAGCGTGGCGGTCACGTGCATGCCCAAGCGTTTCATGTCGTCGGCATACTCAAATCAACCGGGACCCCGAACGACCGCGGCGTGTTCGTCAACATCGAAGGCTTCTACCTGATGCAGGGCCATGCCAAACCCGTCGAACAGACCGGCGCGGTCGTCACGACGGGAGTCGAAGAAATCCACGAACACGAACACGCGCATGAACATGCGCATCACCATCCGCTGCCCGTCGAGCAACGTGAAGTCACGGCAATCCTCGTCAAGACCGTCAGCCATCTCGTAACGTCCGGACTGCAGACCCAGGTCAATGAAGGCGCGGTCGCCCAGGCCGTTTTTCCCGTGCTGCAGATTTACGGCTTGTTCGATACGTTCGTGAAACCGATCGAGCGCGTCTTGTTGGCCCTGACCGCCATGATCTGTATCGTCTCCGGGGTGAGCATCCTCGTCAGTATCTACAACTCGATGAGCGACCGGCGGCACGAAATTGGTGTCATGCGTGCACTGGGCGCGAGCCGCAATGCCGTGATGACCGTGATCCTGCTTGAATCCGTATTGTTGTCACTCGGTGGGGGAGTTCTCGGATGGACTCTGGGCCACACCGTCAACGCTCTGGCAAGCACACGGATCGAACAGCAAACCGGCGTCTCCATGGGCTTTTTCAGCTTGGCTCCGCCGGTCAAGATCGCCGAAGTTCTGGGCGCGGATCCGACCATAACCTGGGTCCAGAATCTCCGCATTTCCAGTGAACTGATGTTGGTACCAGCACTGATAATGTTGGCGATCGCGGTCGGGTTCTTCCCGGCACTGACCGCGTATCGTACCGATGTGGCGCAAGCGTTGGATCGATAACCCCCCCGTGAGCGGACTGGGGTGGTGAAATCTCGCTTTGCTTCGGGCCATTAGCCCGGATTATTCATGCGCGATCCGCCGCGGCGCCTCGACGAGCAGCACCCCCATAGGTCCTATACGACTGATCGGACCGATCCGTCCACAGAAGATGCGTAGTTCACTACGGTCACCCACGACCACGAACACGCCAAAGATGCGGGAAATCAGTTTACCGTGTACATTACTCTCCGGGAGGGTGAGTGGACCAGCTTACGATCAAGGCCCGCCGAAGGCGTTACACAAGAGACCACCATCTGACGCCAACGGCCTCGGCGCAACCGTTACCAACGCACAACAAAACCGCAATAATCCAGTACCTCCAGTTTGCCCATATTCCGGGGTTTTCAACAGGCCAGCCCAAGTTCGGCTTAGGCACGGCTCTAGCAGGGACAGTGTGATAGGCCATTAGAAGTAGATCTGAACCGGCCGTGGTACGGAAGCGTAGTGGGAGGAAGGTGCGAGGAGTTCCGCCCCGTGATTCCGCGCGCCCGGTGCGGGCGGTTTGCACGCCCGATAGGAGAGTTGGGGACGCACGGTGTACGAGTACAGGATGTCAATTGACGACGATAGGTGTGCCATATGACGAGTGTTGAAGTGGAACCGGACGTCGTCTACGACGATGACGTGTATGACGAGCAGGACGAGGACCTTGTTCCGTATCGCGCGCTCAGTCGCGCTGCTGTTCTGTCGCTGTTTCTGGCCTTGTTGTCGTTGACGGCGCTGTTGTTTCCTACGTTGCTGGTGCTCCCGGCCACTGGACTTGTTTTCGGACTGGTCGCACGCCGCAACCTGAAGCGTTATCCGGAGGAGCTGACGGGCCGTGTGCCGGCGTTTCTCGGCACGTTCGGGTGTCTTGGACTCCTGGTCGGTGGCGCGATCCTGCACATGTACATCTACTACACGGAGGTGCCGGAAGGATATACGCGCATCACCTATTCCCAACTGCAACCGACGGAGACCCTGCCCGGCACCGATGTTCCACGTCTGCCCGAACAACTGGACGGCAAACGGATATTTATCAAGGGTTACGTGCATCCGGGCGTCGCGAGCATGGGGCGAATCAAGAAGTTCATCCTCGTGCCGGACATGGGAACATGCTGTTTTGGTAAGCAGCCCAAGCGTTTGACCGACATGATCGAGGTCACGCTGAAGACACCCAAGGGGATTCGCTACAACATGCGCAAGCGCAAACTCGGCGGCACGTTCCATGTGCACTATGATCTGCACGAGGTAGCCGGCGGTCTCCAAGGCGGATTCTACGAACTGACCGCCGACTACGTCAAATAGTCGTTTTGGTGCACGCGTCTCACCACCCGATGGCACGGCTACGCATTCTCGCACCATCCCGGTTGCGGTTGCTCCATGATCTGGAGCGGCTCGGATTGTAGTGACACGACTTCCGCTTCGGCAGCGTGGACCTCGTCGGCCGACGGATGCACGGTCATGCGCAATTTCAGATCCGAGGTCGCGCCCGGTGCCAATGGCAGGACACGTCCCTGTTCGGTTTCGTACGAGCGTGTGTTTGGAAAGTTCGTACCCGGTTCCAAGCCTGTCACATACCCATCGGCTTCGGCGGTCACATTCTTCCACTGGGTAAAACAGGGCAGCTGGCGCGTGTTGAAATGCAGACTGACGCCGCGCGTGCCCAGCGAGTTTTTGAGCAGTACGGCCGTGTTTTGCTGTTCGTCCCCCAATAGGCTGCAGTAATAGACTTGCTCCGTGCTGCCCGCGACGGGCTCGGGATAGCGTAACCACTGCGCAACATCCTCGGCGGCGCGTGCGTCGCGTGGAACGACCGTTTTGATCGGAGCAACCAGCGTGGCACCCGGGTCGAGCCACGGCGTGCCGAAATTGACGTGGTATAGCATCTGCACGTCGGTCGGGCTGGCTGACAGGTTCTCGATCGTGTCCGAAATCTCCAGCCAAGGTTGCCCGACCCGTGTTGTAATCCGGGAGTGCAACCGGAGCTTAAAGAAATGAAACCGGACTTCATCCACGATTCCATGAAGCGAGATTTCGCCCGCCTCACCGTCCACCTCCAACTTCACGTAATGCGCCGGCTTATTGGCGATGCGTCCATGCAGCGGATAACGCACGCGTCCCTGGTCGTCAAACTCGGGGGCACCGTTACTCTCCATACCGCAGCGCACAAGCAGTTCGTCAAATCCATCGAGCCAACCCAAGCCGCTGGGATCTGTCAGCGGCACGAGTGCCGGATGCATGGGGCCCGGCACGGGCGAGTGCCAGCCGATCGAGTCACCTTCGATCCATGCCTTCCAGATTCCCATGCCACGAGTTGGCAGGACGGCAAACCGCAGCAACCCGTTATCGACGTGGACAATATCGACGCCATCGCTCGGGCCGCCGCGCAACTGGTGTTTACGAATCGAGTAGCCGTGGGCCGGACCACCGACATCCTCCGGGTTCACGGCCAGTGTCTCCAAATAGGTACGCTCGGTACGGTCCGTCAAGGTCCAACTTTTGATCGTCATTGTGGTTGTTCCTCTCCAATTCGTTTTCCGTATCGTAATGCGGGAGGCCCGCAACCCATAAGGGAGCACGCCCTTGTTCCGCGGCGCTCCCGCCCGTCGCTTTGCAACACGCGCGCACGGTGCGCGCATCCGGCAGTCTAAGAATCTAACATGGATTCCAGTGGAATCCAGTAGGGGTGGGTCTTGCGATGATCGGGGCGGGCGGAGATATTGGTGGTGTATCCTTGACGCGGACAAACCGGCTGTTCATGACAGGGACTTGTTTTCGTTGGCATGCGTTCATCGAAGTGACTTACCAGGAGATTCAGAAATGGACCGACGATTTTTCATGCAGGCAAGTTTGGTGGCGGCGACAGGTACGGGAGCTATTGCAACAACCACGGCACACGCGGCGCCCGTGTCGGCCAAGCCCAAACTGCGCACCAAGATCGCGGTCTCGCCGCACTGGTTCAAGGGCTCGCATGTCGAGATCATCGAGCAAATCGCCGCGGCCGGCTTTCCCGCCTTCGAACAGCTCAGTTGCGGGTCCTGGAATGACAAGGAACAGGTTCGGCAACGGTGCACCGAATTGGGCGTATTATGCGGCGCGGTCGGTGGCGGCATGGGAACCATCAAGGACTGGGGCCCAAACGATCCAGCCCATCACGGTCGGTTCGTCGCCGCGGTCAAGGAAGCGATTGCCAACGCCCAGGCAATTGGCTCGAAACGAGTGCTCGCATTGTCCGGCGCCAATCTGAAGAACGTGGCAAAAGAACGCCAAATGGACGCGCTGGCAAAAGCCGGACAACTCGTCGCGCCCATGCTCGAAGATGCCGGCATCGTACTGGTCTGGGAGTGCCTCAATGTCCTGGTGAATCACCCGGGCTATTTCCTGATCTATTCCGCCGACGGCGCCGATCTGGTGCGGCGCACGGATCGCCCCAATGTCAAGTTCTTGTTCGACATTTACCACCAGCAGATCAGCGAGGGGAATCTGATTCGGAACATCCAGAAATACAAGAATGAAATCGGACATTTTCATTTCGCGGACAATCCGGGACGGCATGAACCGGGGACGGGCGAAATCAACTACCAGAACGTCTTCAAGGCGATCCACGAAATGGGGTATCGCGACATCGTTGCCAGCGAGTTTGGCAAGACCAGGCCCACCCCGGATATTCTCAAAATCCTGGCCGAGTGCGATCAGTGGTAGATCTTCATCTAAGGAGTAACGCAATGTTGTCATGGACCGGTTCCTTGCCGACCGCGCTGCTTGCCGTCCTGCTCACCGCTGGACAGCTTGCGGCCGCGGAGCCAATCGTAGTCAAGCTCTGGCCCCAGGGAGCTCCCGGAGAAACCAAGAAGATCGGACCTGAGCGCGTGCTGCCGGACCGCGGCACCAAGAAGGTCACTCGCCTCACGGACGTCAGCGTGCCGACACTCACGGTCTCCAAGCCCGAGTCCTCGAAAGCGAACGGCTGCGCGGTCGTGATTTGCCCCGGCGGTGGCTATAGTATCCTGGCCTGGGATCTGGAAGGCACGGAGGTCGCGCAGTGGCTTAATTCACTCGGTGTGACCGGCGTTGTGCTCAAGTACCGGGTCCCACGACGCGACCAGGACACGCCCTACAAAGCACCCCTCCAAGATGCCCAGCGCGCCATGCGACTCACGCGCCAACACGCGACCGAATGGGGAATTGACCCCGACCGGATTGGCATCCTCGGATTCTCCGCGGGTGGCAATCGCACCGTGATGGCGGCCACGCACTGGGATGAAACAACGTACCTACCCCAGGACGATGCCGACGGGTTGAGCTGCCGGCCGGAGCCCATGGTCCCGCTCTAGCCCGCGTATCCGTCCGGCAACCACGACAAAAGCCCCCCCCCCCCGCGCCCCCC
>CAZSOG010000404.1:0-5521 GCA_964607555.1 uncultured Pirellulaceae bacterium
GCTGCGGTAGTGCAGAATCACTGGCTCCACCCAGACCAGCTGGGTGGGGGCCGGACACCGACAAGCCAAGCATTGAAAAACCAGTACCGAAAAAAGTGGCGCTGTCCAATGATTCGTCGGCATCTTGGTCGAGCCCGCATCAGACCACCACATTTTGGGATCAGGCCATTTATTTCTAATTTCTTATTTTTTATTTTTTATTTTCTTCTCCAATCTCCTTCACACCTGGTCGACCCTGACGCCACTCAACCGGGCCAGCCGAATCGCCGGATGCGGCGTCCGACTTCGCGCAGGGTCGCGACATCTTCCGGGTGAATAGACCCGTCCGGCAATGGTCCGGTATTCAACAGGACGTTCCAGTCCTGTTGCCGCGCCGACGCCAGCATCTTCATGACATCATCGGGTTTGCGGTGATGGCCGTCGTCCTTCTTCATGTACCCCCACGAATGCGGCTGCAGCGTATTGCACAATTCATTATGCTTATGCTGGTTCTTCTCCCAGGCGCGGCGTGCGACCGCGCCTGACTTCGGTCCGAGCTGCTTCGCGACACGCTCCGCCAGGGAATGCGCGCCGCGTTCCGGGGCGGCGTAGTCTTCGTCGCCGTTCGCGCCTTGCTTGAATGTGATGAGCGTCTGCGGCTGCAGCGCGCGGACCATGGCATACGTCTGTTCGATTGGGAACAAATCGGGGCGGGCGTAATAGCCCATGATCGGATCGAACCACATTCCCGCGATCGGACCGTACTGGGTCAGCAATTCGCGAATCTGCGTGTGCACGAAGTCGATATAGTGCTTGAAATCCGCGTCGGTGCGGAACTTGTAGCGGGGTTCGTCAAACGGATAATCGGGGCGCGCGATAGGCAGGTATTTGCGCGGATAGAAATACGGATGACGCCAATCCAAGGCATAGGAATAGTAAAGAAACAGTCCCAGTCCTTTCTTGCGACATGCTTCGGCCAACGCGCCGATCAAATCCCGCTTAGCCGGCGCGTCGACGCTCGTGTAGTCCGATACCTTGGATCTAAACAGACAGAAACTCTCATGGTGTCGCGATGTGATCGTGATATACTTCATCTCGGCCGCGAGCGCCAGATCCGTGATAAAGTCCGGATCGAATTTCTTCGCCGTGAAGCGGTCTTTCAGACGCTCGTATTCCGCGACGGGGATTTTCTCGCGATACATCACCCATTCATGCCGACCCAGCAGGCTATACAGTCCGTAGTGCATGAACAACCCGAACCTGGCATCACGGAACCATGCCAGTGCCGCTTTCCGCGGATCGGTCGCGTACAGCGACTCGTAACCGCGCAGGTAGGATGGCACGGACGTGGTTTCCGCCCGGCCGGCGCTGGCCGCGGTCGCCGTGATTGCTCCGGCAGCTTTCAAGAACGTACGCCGATTGGGTCGAGCCATTGGAAATCTCCTATTCGATTTGCATACCGTGCCGAGTTCGCAAGTGCCGCACGCAATGTTCGATTTCATGCTCCAATTGTCGATCGGTCGTCCGGCCCTGCGCGTGCATCAGGCCGGCGAGCTCGCGTAACGTGCTCCACGTGATCGTTCCAGTATACATGAGCAGTAAACGGCGTGTTACCAGGTCGGTCAGGTGATTGCACCATTCACGGTCGATTACCTGACGCACGAACACGCGTGGATATGACGTGCCGGACACGTCGCGCACATCATCAGCGGAAACGCTGCTCGCCACCGCTGGTGCGAGCAGCGATTCGGCCCAACCACCACACAGCCTCCAAACCGCCTTGGCTTGCGTAGCGGAGAATCCGTGCGTCTCGGCAAACGCAGCCAGGCGTTGGTCGGGCGTATCGTCGGAACGGTCCTGGCCGGCGTCGCCGGTCAGCGGTCGCCGCCGCGAGTTCGTAATCGGATCCAGGCCGAGTTGATCGAGAACGACCGCGGCCACTTCCTCCGCTAACTGCCGGCACGACGTGAGTTTACCACCGACCAGCGAGAGGAGTGGAACCGGACTGTTCGCATTGGGCACGATCATGTGGCGGCGGCTAACGGCGGCGGGGTTGGCGGAGCGGGCGTATGGCAGCGGCCGCACGCCACAGCAATAAAAACTGATATCCTCGCGCGCCAACGCGATATCGGGGAACACGCGTCGCACGGCATGGATCAGATAGTCAAGTTCGGCATCATTCGTGGCGGCGGCTAACGGATCACCGTTGACCGGCAGGTCGGTCGTTCCCACCATTGTGAACGGGCCGAAGGGCAACAAGAATACGGGCCGTCCGTCCGCCGCTTCGGCATAGATCGCATCCGCGCCGATCGCGCTGCGCAAGGCCGGACAACGGGTCAGAAAATGACTCCCCTTGGTTCCACCCATCAAGCGGTCCGAAGGAACCGCCAACTGCCGAAGCGTCTCGTCAACCCAGGCTCCTGTCGCATTGATGATCAGCGCCGGCGTAATCGTCTCGGCCACGCGTGCCGCGCCGTCCGCGTCGATGAGTGGGCGTGGCGTCAACGTGACCGAGTGGCCGTCGAGTGCCGCCTGGTGATACGTGAGGACGCGAAATGGCGTGTGCGTCTCCGCCGCGATCCGCGCCGTATCGTGTAGCAGCGCGACGACGAACCGTTCGGGGAACGCCATCTGCGCGTCATAGTAGGAGCATAACCAACGGAAACGCCGCGCGTCGACCGGCGGCGTCCGTGGCGCGCCCGTACGATGCACGGCGTGCCGCGGCAACCGACTGCTGTGCGCCAGGCGATCGTACCAATGCAGGCCCGCGCGAATCAGCCACAGACCGCGTGAAGTCGAATGCAGATGGGCCGCCAGACGCGCGCGCAGAAATTTAGCCGACGACTGCAGCAGCCCACTGACGCGGTGCTCGACCGGTATGAAAAATCGCAATGGGTGCACGAAATCAGGGGCCAGTGTCAGCAACCGTTCGCGTTCCGCCAACGATTCCCGGACCAGCGCGAAGTCCGCATACTCGAGGTAGCGCAAGCCACCATGGACCAGCCGGCTGGATGCGGCTGTCGCACCGCTTGAAATATCCGCCCGATCGACCAGCACCACGGGGATCCGGTTCAGCACAAGTTCGCGGGCGACGGCCGCCCCATTGATCCCACCGCCCAGAATCAGTACCAGTCTGTCGTTTCCCATCGTTGCTTGCCATCCATACCCGTTCCAGAACCCGGTCTTAAACTCGGTAACTGTTCACGGACCAGAAAAAAAAGAACACTCATCGACGCTAATTCTCGCTAATATCGGAAAACCTCATCTTGAAATGCCTTCGGCTTTTCTACGACCTGCCAGATTTATGTTGCGTGTTGCAGACTTTCTGGGGCGGTATCATTAGTGTTGATCAGTGAAGATTAGTGTTCCTTGATAGCAAGTGTCGTGAACGGCTACCAAACACGTACTATCCACGCTCAAGACCGTCACATCGCCGCGAACAGCGTCATTTTGCAAAAGACGGCCAAGAGTCCGCCAACGATCGGCCCCGCCACGGGCACCCACGCATAACTCCAATCACTATCGCGTTTCCCCGGAATCGGCAGCAGCCAATGCACGAGTCGTGGGCCCAGATCCCGCGCCGGATTGATCGCATAGCCCGTTGTGCCACCTAACGATAAACCAATGGCGAGCACCACCAGACCGACCGGCAGAGCGCCCAGGGCGCCGAGTCCGGCTTTCACGTCCGGCAGTTCCACGCCGGCCGAGCCAATAAGTTCCACGCTCGGATCGATCGCCATCAACACGGCGAAGACCAGAACAAAGGTGCCAATCAACTCGGAGAGAAAATTGCGTGGCAGACTCCGGATCTTGGGCCCGGTGCAGAACGTCGCCAACTTCGCATCCCCGTCGTCCGACGCATGATAATGGTCTCGATAGAACACATAGACGAGTGCCGCGCCGAGCATGGCACCCAATAGCTGGCCACTCAAGTAGATCGGCACATCGGTTTGCCAGGTTATCTTGCCCACGGCCGCCATGGCGATCGTAACCGCCGGATTGATATGCGCGCCGCTGACCGCGCCAACGCACAAGACAGCGACGAACACGGCCATGCCCCAGCCGAACGTGATGACGATCCAGCCCGCCTTTTCGCCATTCGTCTTTGGCAACAGAACGTTCGCCACGACACCGTCGCCCAATAGAATGAGAATCGCGGTCCCAATAAACTCGGCCGTAAAATTTTCCATGTGCGGGTTCCTTCGTTCTATGTCATCGTTCGCAACATCTTCATTTTTTGTAGTCGTTCACGACATCCGCTATCCGGGAACACTAATCTTCACTGATCAACACTAATGATACCGCCCTAGAAAGGCTGCAACACGCAACATAAATCCGGCAGGTCGTGGAAAAGTTGCAGGCTTTTCAAGATGAGGTTTTCCGATATTAGCGAGAATTAGCGTCGATGAGTGTTCTTTTTCTTCTGGTCCGTGAACCGTTACCATTTTTTGAGCTCACGTGCCGCGCCCTTGCCCAGCACCGCGCGCATTTCCCGTGGTCGGTTTGTCGTGATCGAGTCGACACCAAGACGCTGGTAGTACCGCGCGGCAGTGGCGTCATCGACGGTCCAGACATGGAACTCCATATTGGCCGCGCGCAACTTTTCGACAAACGCCTCGTTTACGATCTGGTGATTATCCTGGGTGTCCAAACCGTCCGCTTTGATCGACTTGAGCGTCGCGAGCACTTGCTGCGGCGAAGGCGACCAGACACCCGTTTTCTTGTCCCGCCGATAGCCGACGAGCCAATACGCCTTGATCCGCGGAAGATGTTTCTTGACCGCCGCGATGACGTTTTGATCGAAGGCAATGACCACGGTCTGTTGGGAATCCAAGCCCGATTCCGCAAGCACTTGTCGCAGACGCGGCACGATTTCGGGCCCGCACTTGACCTCGATGAAAATCTTCTTGCCCGCCCGCACGACCGCCAACACTTCACCGAGCGTCGGGATGCGTTCGCCGCGGTAGCGGCTTGCTTTCCAGGATCCGAAATCGAGTTGTTTCAGTTCGGCAAGTGTGCTGTCTGGCACGGAGATATCTCGATTCGCGGTCCGGCCGGTCGTCTTATCGTGAATCGTCACGATCTGGCCATCGCGTGTCAGATAAAAATCGCCTTCCACGGCATCGGCACCACGTTGCCATGCCAACGTGAATGACGCCAACGTGTTTTCCGGTGCCTCCGCCGACGCCCCGCGATGTGCCACGATCATTTGCGCTTCGGCGGACCTCGTCCACGACATGGTCACCACGCAGCCAACGATCCATCCCACGATTGCCAGATTGCCAATGTGCCGATTCATCAAATCTCCTCTTGTCATGGGCCTGATCCCAAAATATGGTCGTCTGATCGGGGCTCGACCAAGATGTCGGCGAATCATTGGACGGCGCCACTTTTTTCGCTATTGATCGGTCAACGCTTGGCTTGTCGGTATCCGGCCCCCACCCAGCTGGTCTGGGTGGAGCCAGTGATTCTACACTACAGCGACGCCCTCAACTCGACCATCTTCCGGCCCCCACCCAGCTGGTCTGGGTGGAGCCAGTGA
>CAZSOG010000405.1:0-5519 GCA_964607555.1 uncultured Pirellulaceae bacterium
CGGACGGACAGGAAGATATGGGACAGGAAGATATGGGGGTGCGGGATGCGTGTAGTGCAGAATCATGCGCTCCACCGGGATAAACCCGGTGGTGGCGGGAAACGCAAAGGGACCGGTGTGGTAGTGCAGAATCACACGCTCCACCGGGATAAACCCGGTGGTGGCGGGATGGGACAAGACCTAGCGCTGTGCGCGGGTCTCCTGACCCCGCACAGGAGCGACCGAAGGTCTCCAATGCATCGCCATACGTCAGTTGATTGGAGGTGGAACCTCGTTAGATTCTCAGGCGGCCAACGGGGGTCGATGCGCAAACAAACGGCCACCTCGTGCACTTGGGCTGGAAGCGACGAGGCGGCGTTTGGATGTTACGCACCGAATCGGCATGGTGGCCTGGGTCCGTCGATTCAGACGGCTAGTTCACACCATGTCCTTGAGGCCCTTGAGGGGGCGGATTTTGACGACGTTACGGGCGGGCTTCGCCTTGAAGATCGTCTCTTCACCCGTGAACGGATTCGTTCCCTTCCGCTCTTTCGTGGCTGGTTTGCGTTGCACGGTGATCTTACACAGACCGGGAATCGTAAACTGTCCAGATCCTCCGCGTTTGCCAACCGCCTTCTCGATTTCGGCGCTCAGCGCGTCGAATACCGCAGCGACTTGCTTCTTGTTCAGCTCGGTCGCTTCGGCGATGTTGGCAAAAATCTCGCTCTTCGTCGGTGGCTTTACGGCAGCTTTCGCCATGGCTGGTCACCCTCCTTGTGAGGTTCACTCTGACAAACAAAACACGTCCGTCCGCACAATGCGGTACGCGATGATTAGAATCTGTCGGCGTAAAAATTCAACCCGTATTTGGCCGAAAATCCAGTAAAAACCGCAGATTTTGCCAAAATTCGACCTTCCGGCCACGGCGGAGCTAGGGGGCAAGCGGCCTGGAACGGGTTCGCTTCGGCGTTGCGGGGGGTGAAGTCGAGCGTTCCATGGCAACTGGCTGACCGGACTTCGGGGGGGTTCCATCCGCCCACGGATTTTCAAGTTGCCGCCCACCGGTCTGTTCTATAAGATATTCTAGACTATGGAGTTACGTTATTTCGGCAGGGACGCCTTCGATCCATTCCGGGCAGTAGCCGGTCCATCCGAGCTTGTGGTGGGGGCGGTGCCAGAATAGGGCATGCCAGGTCGGCTGGCCATGAACGGCCGTCGGACTTTGGGCGGGTATCGCACTGACGCGTTTTTTTTATCGGGAAGCAATCATGAACGCACTCTTTTCACGGGGCCCGATTCACGTGGCCACTTTGCTGCTGGTGATCTCGTGTTGGATGTCGCCCGCCCCATGTCAGGCGCAGTTTCGCATCACCAACGGGACGGCGGAGCAGACGACCAATATTTTTCTCCCGGCGCCGCGCGATTTACGCCAACAGTTGGCCCGCGCCAAGAAGGCGCTCGATCAACAAGAGTATGCTGACGCGGTCGACTTACTGGGTCGCTTGCTCGCCGATCCACAGATCAATTCGGGGGGCGCGGATCCGACGTTGGAGCAAGACTATTTCGTGAGCGAGCCAGGCCAGGAGGGAACGCGGACGAGTCTCAAGGCGGAGGCGCAACGGTTGCTCGGCGCCATGCCGGCCAAGGGCCGCGCGTTGTACGAGCTGAAATTCGGCAGCGAGGCACGGCGGCTTCTGGACCGTGCGATCAATCAGGCCGATTTGCGGCAATTAACACAAGTGACGCGGCGTTACTTCCACACGGATGCAGGTTACGAAGCCACATTCCTACTCGGTCGCCACGAGCTCGATCAAGGGCGTCCCTTGGCGGCCGCGCTTTGCTTTCAGCGTCTTGAAAAGACGACTTACGCGCGCGACCGATATGATCCGGAGCTGTCGGTGCTGTTGGCGACCAGTTGGTTGGTTGCGCGTCAGGACCAGCGGGTCCGTGACACGCTGCTTGATCTGCGGCAACGTGATTCCGCCGCCACGTTGCGGATCGGCACGCAAATGGTATCGTTGTTCGGCGAAGGGAAGGACCCGCTCGAGTGGCTGGAGGGGATCATTGGCAAGGGGTTTGTCTTGGCGAATCAAAGCGAGATTGAGTGGGTCATGTACCGCGGCGACGTCGATCGCAACGCGACGACGCACGCCGGTTTTCCCTTGCTCAATGTCCGTTGGCGCGTCCGCGTGGCGAACCACCCGACGGACGAACAGATCCTCCAAATGTCGCAACGGAATTTTTGGGACCAAGGCGTGCCGGCGCTCTGTAGCATGCATCCGCTGGCGGTCGCCGACGTGATCCTCATGCGCACTCCGCGCCGCCTGATCGCTGTCGACTTCGCGACCGGGAAACGGATTTGGGAATTCCCCTGGTTCGAATCGAGCGGGCAATCGGGATCGGGCCCGGCCGGCGCCACGCGCAATATTTCGATCGCGTCGCGGCAGCGCGAGTTGAACCAACGTGTCTGGGACGATGCCGCCTACGGCCAGATGAGCAGCGACGGTCAGCGAGTCTTCTTCCTGTGGCAGCTCGGCTACGCCGACCCGAGCGCGCGCGCCGTGGGCGGGATCATCATGCCGCAGGGCCGATTGGCCTCCAATCCGAACGCGCCCCGTGACACCAACAAACTGGTCGCGCTCGATTTGAAACAGGAAGGGAAACTCCAGTGGATGGTGGGTGGCAACGACGGCACGGACGAGCCGAAATTGGCGGGCGCGTTTTTTCTCGGCGCTCCACTGCCGCTTATGGATCGGCTCTACGTCCTGGCGGAGGTGAAGAGCGAGATTCGCCTGGTCGTGCTGGACGCGGCCAGTGGGCGTCTGCAATGGTCGCAGCAGTTGGCGCATGTTGATACGCGCAAGATTCAACTCGACGCCCCCCGCCGGCTCGCCGGAGCATCGCCGTCGTATTCCGATGGCGTTTTGGTATGTCCCACGTCGGCTGGGGCGGCGGTCGCCGTGGATGTGGCGACCCGTTCGCTGCTCTGGGGCTACCAGTATCCGCAAGCGAGTGTCCCGACCCATGTCATGATGAGCGCGCTCCGGTTCCCGCTGCGGCCGACCGGCCAACGGTGGGCCGACGGTACCGTCACGATCGCCAATGGGAAGGTGCTGTTGACGCCGGTCGAGTCGGACCATTTGTACTGCCTTGATTTGCTGACCGGGAAGCCACTGTGGAAACCGCGTCCACGCAACGGCATGCTGTATCTTGCCTGTGTCGCCAACGACCGCGCGGTGCTCGTCGGCAAGGAACGCGTTCAAGCCGTGGCGTTGGCTGACGGTTCCGACGTGTGGACTCTGCCACTGGAAGACAGCATGCCGGCTGGACGTGGCATGCGTGCTGATGATTCCTATTACTTGGCAACGACCGCGAATCGATTACTGAAGATCGACTTGGACACGGGACGGATCATCCATGAATCGCAGACGGACGGAGTACTCGGCAACCTCCTTGCCTACAAGGGACAGATCATTTCACAAGGCGCGGATTGGTTGTCCGCCTATTATCAGACGGAGCCGTTGCGCGGTCTCGTAAGCAAGCGACTGCGCGAAAACCCAGACGATGTCTGGGCGCTGGCGCGGTCAGCCGAGTTGTTACTCTACGACGGCAAGCGGCGCGAAGCGGTCGCCGTCCTACGGCACGCGCTCGAAGTGGCACCGGACGACGACGCGGTCCACGCGTTGTTGGTGACGTCGATCGTTGCTGCGTTACGCGAGGATTTCGCCGCCAACCGCGGCCTGGCCGCCGATCTGGACACCATGATTGATCAGCCGCGGCAACGAATGGAGTACTACCGACTGATGGCCGTGGGGCTGCAAGACGTGGGTGAGTACGCGAAATCGCTGGAGTATTACGTCAAGTTTGCCTCGATGGAGACCACGCCGACTCTGCGATCGTCCACCGGGCGTGATCAGCTGATCAAGGTATCGCCCCAATTGCGTGTGTGCCGCGATCGCTGGGTGCGCACGCAGTTGGCGCGGATGTTCGACACGATCAAGCCGGATGCCCGCCCCCGGATGGAAGCCGCCGTGCAGCGTTACTATGACCAGATTGTCGCCGCGCAGAACCCGAAACCGCTGACGCGGTTCATCGAGCATTTCGCGGCGAGCGACCTTGCCGGCAACGCGCGTCTGGAGTTGGCCAAACTGTTGATTGGTCGCGAGCAATGGCTGGCCGCGGAACAGAACCTGATCGCCTTGCAAAGCGACCAGCGGCCCGAGCTGGCCGCGGCAGCCACCGAGTTGCTCGCCGACATGTTCCGGCGCACCGGGCGCATGGAAGAAGCCGTGCTCTGTTTTCGCCAACTCGCCAAACGCTGGCCAGATGTCACGTTGGCCGGTGGCAAGACTGCCACGCAATGGGTCGATGAGGCCAAGTCGGACAAGACGCTGCAACCGCTGTTCCAAGATCGCGAAACCTGGCCATACGGCAAGTGTGACGTACATGAGGGCCCGACCGGAGCGCGGCCGTTTTCCAGCTTCCAACGCATTTACTCGGTGGACCTGACCGGCGTTCAAGGACCGTTCCCACCGCAGGCCCGGGTCGCCTTCAACTTCAATTTGAACTCCTTGTTGATTCGCGATCGCTTCGGACGAACAACCCAGCAGCTTCTGCTGGGTGACCAGAACCGATTCTACACGAGCTACTACGCGGCGAACCATGCCGCCGCCCGTGGACACTTGATGCTGGCCGCCATCGGTTTCGAAATCGTCGCCGTGGATACGCTGCGCGCGACCGAGGACGCCACCGATCCGATTCTATGGCGGAAAGACCTCTCCAGCGCCGCCGGGCTGACCGGCCAACGGTCCTTGATGGCCAATACGATTAATCGTCCATGGGGACCGCCGCGCATTCTGCCACGCGAGCGCTCGCGCCAACTGATCGGACTGCTCGGCCCGATCACCGCGAGCGGCGTTGTTTACCAGAAACTACATGAAATCATTTGCGTGGACCCGCTGACGAATTTTTCCAACTGGCAGCGGTCCGGATTCGCCACCGGGTCGGATCTGTTCGGGGATGACCAGTATCTGTTCGTCGTCGAACCGGATTCCCATGCGGCAACCGTGCTGCGCACCGTCGATGGCACTGAGCTGGGTCAGCGTGAAGTGGGCACGCGCGCCGTGCGCTGGTTAACGCGCGGCCGCAACGTGCTCACGTGCGAGGCGCGTAACGGCAAGTTGGGCGTTCGCTGGTTCGACGCGTGGACCGAAAAGACCATTTGGGAACGTCAATTCGAAGGGACCTCCCAGTGTTGGCAGATTGACCCCAACTCGATCGCGATCATGGAGCGTTCCGGCACCCTGCTCATCTTCGATTTGGATACCGGCAAGCCTCTTTTCGAGACCCAGCTGCTTCCCGAACCCCGTCTGGCACGCCTCTACGTCTTGGCCTCCCGTGACCGCTACTTCGTTGTCGCCAGCGCGCAAAGTGGAAGGAGCGTCTCGTCGAGCGTCACGGGGTCTTGGATTTACTGGGTCTCGACTGACGATCTTGGTACTCTAGTCTTAGGTCACGTTGAGATCTGCTGAGCTCACTGA
>CAZSOG010000406.1:0-5518 GCA_964607555.1 uncultured Pirellulaceae bacterium
GGGGGGGGGGGGGGGGCGGGGCGGCGTCCTTCGTCGAGCCAAACACACCATCGGCCACTAGCTGAAAGAGGTTCTGCACCCCGCTGCCGCCAGCAGTCAGCTCTTCGTGGGTCCATTGCAGCCGGTCGCCGCAGGCGCGAACGCCTGGAAAAAAGAAGCCAAAGTAATCGACCCGCGCGTTCGACGCGATACCCCGCTTCAAGCAGTGCTGGACGATGGTCATGTAGACAAACGGCTGAACTTTGCGGCCTTGGCGGAACGGGTCGGCACGATCGTAGCTCCAGGTACTGCCGCTCTTGTAGTCCCATATTCCGTACGTTTCGACGGCACCACTGCCCAGGCGGTCGATTCGGTCGACGCGTCCGCGCAACCGAATCATCTTTCCATTGGGGAGTGGCACTGGAATCGGATCCAGCCTATCGAGTTCCGTGCCGTGCCCGTCCGCCGCGAGCCCGATTGACGCCTCCAAGAAGACGGGAACATTGCCGGTCGTGCGGCAATATCGTGCATCCTCCAGCAGAAACGTCTTGGCGGTCTGTTCCAGTTGCGCCAACTGGCGCTGAAACGCTGCATCGTTCGGTGGCGGATATTGATTTCGGTATTGGTTCACCTTCGCTTGCAACAGCTGCTGCAGCCGACCGTGGTCGGTGTCAAATTGAGGCACGCGCTGCTCGGCAACCACTTCCCGGACGAAGTGCTCGAGAAGTTCGTGCATCAACGATCCATACGTTCTGGCGTCAAGCCACTGTTCCGGGTCGATTGACACGTCGTCCGGAGGGGCGATCTTGAGGCCATATTGGAAGAAGTATTTCCGCGGGCACTCGCCGATCGTTTCCAACGCGTGGGCCGACATCACGGGTCCGCCCGCGACGGTCGGATCTAGATCCTTGCCGGCCTGCGGTACCAGCCCGTCGAAAGCCGTGAAGAGCTCCCCAAGGCGTGCGGTCGTCGCTTGTTCTCCGCGCGCTAAACCGGGGAACCGCGAAAGGACGAACGCCTCAGCATGATTTACTCGTTCCGGTTCGGTCAGACGCCACATCCACCATTCGGTCGTGTCCAGGCACCGATCGTGTTGCGCGGGCGCGAACGATGCGGACGCCGGCAGCCACTTTGTCAGGTCCGCCTGATCTCCTTCTTGGTTGCCCGATACCAGTCGATATGCGGACACGAACACCGAGCTTGGAAACATCGCGCGATCTTCCACCGCATCCTGGCAGGAGAAACTTAGCGTAACCGTGCCAGAAAGCCGCGCGAGTAAACGGACAAACGCACCAAGCTTGTCTTCTTGTTGCCCCGCCGCCGTGGGAATGTGCGGGGAAACCTCGCGCCGTTCGTGGTCCAACAGCAGCGGGTCTTGCTGGCCAGCGGCAGGAAACCGGCTGTCATCCAAACCAACGATGAACGTGTGCCCACGTCCGCTGTGGCCACCGCTCAGCAGGCTGTCGACGTGCAGGCATCCCGGGCGCGGGCCGCTGCCCAGCACTCGAGTTGCCCCGGCAAGTCCTTCCAGCCACGGACGCATGTCCACGTCTGATTTGTTCCAGCGATCGAGCCAATACTCCATGTCTTCCAGTTGCTCCACAAGGCTCGCCGCCGCGAATCGGTCGAGCTTACTGACACTCCGTGCGAAGTGCTCGATGAACCGGCGTGCCTTGGCGACCGTGTCAGCCGGAGTGCTCTCGGTGTCCGGGCATGTTTCTAATAGTCGTGCCACCAGTTTTTGCAACACCCGCAGATCATGAATGTCACGTGCGATGGCCTCGCGGCGCCACTGCGACACTTCGCTTTCGCAGCCATCTTCCTCGTGCAAGGCAGGCTCCAACCTGCTTTCCAGTGACCGGATCGCGCCAATCATTTGCGGTATGTAGCGATCCTGGCCGAACCCGATGCCGACACCGCGCAAGAGTCTTGCAAGCCGCGCAAAACCCGAGTGTTTTTCATCGGTCCGGGCCACCTCAATCAAGCCTTCCTTGAGCATTGTGACAAGCCGGTCCTGCGGAAACTCGTCGTTAATCCACTGCAGCCATGCGACTAACGCCCGGCCCGGCCGCGAATACCGGCAGGAAATACCTTCGCTGAAAGTAACGGGCAGCTCGTCCGACGAATTAACATTGTCCAATAGAACGGATAGTAGTGTTTCGTATACCAGCGGTACGTACGTATTCGTGTCCGTATGTAGCAACTCGACATCATCCCATGGAATTCCGTTCGCCACACAGGTCCGAAGCACGGACCGAATCTCATTGACCTCACCGATCGCGCTGTTCAAATGGGCGGTTTCGTCGTCAAGCGGCTGCGGCGCATCGGCCACCCGCAAAAGCCAGCGCAACAGTTGCCGGTTGGTTTGCGGCGGTTCGGCATCTGCCGTCACAACCGCGTGATCGACCGGCAACTCGCGTCGACTTTGCTCGGGGATGCATCCCAATAGGCGGTTTTCCAAGAGGCACTGTGGCAGGTCCTCGGGTAGCAACAGCATGACGCCACTGGCAAGCCAGTCCGGCTCGTGCGTAAGTCGCTCCACGACCATGTTCAGAACGGTTGCATAATCAACCAGACCCTCGTCGCGCAGGTGCCGCTGGTAGCCTTCCATGATTGCTGCCAGGTCGGCGGCTTTACGGCCAATTGCCCCCCGCGCGCCGCGCAGGTCGGCTGGACTGACGTCCGCCAGTAGAAGCGTATCGACGCTTGATAGTACCGTTTCGGCTAACCGAGTGTTCGGGTTGATCTGAGCAAAGTAGTGCAGTTCGTTCTCCTGCTGTAATTGCCGCACAACGCGATCGATCAAGAAGGAGCCGGCACGTGTGCTGCACAGACGCACGCCACGATCCACCATCTCCGGCGCGGCTAACTCGATGGCCATGGACTTGAGCGTTTTGACACGCAGGTTGACCACTGGGTAATCGGCACGCGCCACGTTGTTCAGCCACTGGTGACCGACTCGAAGGTTGGGTGCCAATAGCCATTTTTCATCGATCCGATGTTGTTGGCAGCACGCGCCGATGGCCGTTGTCAATTGGTTCACGATGAGCTCCTGTCGCTTCTGCGCTCGGTCCTCAAGAAAACTGGGCGCCAATCAATTTGGTGAATGTTAAGCGGCGTGAATTCGTTGTCTGCTTCTATCTCGGTGGTTATCGAGCTCGCAACATCGAATAACGGACGGAATAACAAAACGTCCGAGAAAAACGGGGTATGATTCATACCTGGTGCAACGGTCAACCACCGGTGGTTCGCAGCAAGGGCTTGTACGGTATCGGCGCCGATTTGCTGAAACTGGCTGAGTGACGTTTCGTTTTTCACCACAACGTGGCGTATTGTGCCGGTGCGCTTGTGTACGAGAACTGAGGGTCGTGATGTGTGATGTTTTGAGTGGCGGCGTCCGTGGCGTCGACTTCTACCGATCGATTTCGTTTTCCTCCGGAGCATCGAGCCAGTGATGGTCACTCAACACGAATGGATCGCTGTCCTGTTGATCGGGCGGCCGGCGATCCACCAAGACGAGTCGTCGAGTTGGTCTGGCAAACTGCTTTGCCTTTTCAACCAGTTGTTGCACGACGATGCCCATCAGAGTGGTACCGCCTGTCAGGTTCGCCTGGATCGAATCGGCCTCCAATAACCACGGTGCCGCGGAATTGACCAAGTGCGGAATCTCGTCGAATCCGGAAAAGGCGTCGGCCACAACCAAGATCTCCAGGGAACCCTCAAAATCAGCGTGGCGTATCGCGTCGTCGATCTTCGGTCGGGATTGTTCCGAGCAGACGGCAAGGCACCGGTCGGGCTGCGTGATTCGAATGGCTGAGAACAGGACGCCATGGCGGTTTCCGACTGGTGTCATCAACAGCCGTCCTTTACCGCCTCCGAGTTGTGGTAATTGTGCGGAACCGGTTCGGACATCGTCCCAGAAACGGACGATATTGGACAACGTATTTGGAACCGTTGCAACGGCATGGCTGCGCATACCGTGGTGATGCAGCGTATTTCGCAGATCCGTCAACTGACGCCAAAATGCGGCCCAATGTTTCTGTTGTTCCGTAAGCTGGCACGACTCGACACCACTTTCGGCAAAGGCGGCGAGCGCACCCAACTGCGCGGCCGCCTTCCGCCGATCGGGATGGTATTTCAACCAATTGGCGGCCGTGCCGGTTCGTAGGAGCACCCATGACACGATCCACTCTTCCATCAGGCCGACTGCCAGGGGCAGTTGGTCTCTCTGCAGGTACTGGTCGATTAGACGCGCCTGGCGTTCAAGTTCCAGTGAATTCAGGGCGATACTTTCTTTCCACTCGCCTTTCTTAGCAGGCAATGCATCAAAAGATAGCACGCGTGCGGTGGCCGAAACCATGGTGGCGATCTCGCCGGCCAAGGGTGTCGTCTCGGCAAAGACCTTTGGCAATTGATTCGGCCTGAGGGTGGTCGCCAAAAGAGAAGAGGATCGGCCGAGTTCCAGCGGCATCCCGGACTCGTAGGCGAAGCTGACGCCTTGCAAGTGCTTGACCAGACGTTTGGTTTCCGCCGCCAGCCGAAAAATCGCTGGGTCGTTGTCCGACCGCCGGGCCTGGGCCTGCACTTGCTCGACAAACGTATTGACTAGCTCCGCCATGGCGCGCGTGGCGCCGGTATCACGAAACATGCGAGTGGCAAAGAACCAATCGGGAAGCGTCAGCAGCGTGCCCAAGTCGATGATCTGTTTCGTGTCGCCGGGCAATTCGAGTACGCCGTAGTAAACCGCACGAATGCGCACGTCGCGCAACGTTTGCAGATAGACTCCAAGGGCGTACATGATAAAAGGGAAGTGTCTCAACCCCTGGGTAATATCAAGTGTCACTTCCGTTGTGGCACGCAACGCGTCTGCGCAAAGATCCAAGATCGCGCCGATTTCCGATGTGCTCACGCCGTTGGGAATGCGAACCTGCTCGGCGTCGATTCCGAGACTTGATTGAATCCCTTCTCGGAAGACCGGCCAGGTCGTTTCCGCGGCACCTTCCGTTACCAGGGCCACAACATGCTGCGGCCGCGCACCAGCGTCCACGAGCCTGACCAGCGCTAACGGCGCCAGTGGTTCAGTCACGGTGTTACCGGACAACTCATAGGTCGTTTCCCTGGCGACCTTGCCCAACGCGGTCAACAGAACATGCTTGTGATCGGCCATCGTGTCGCTGGCTCCCGATAATTCTACTAGGTTAAGAATCAATGCCGAATCCTGTTTTACACCAGGAACCAATGATATTGCAAATGCCTGGGCCGTTTGGGAATCGCAATGGAAGCGTTACAATGGCGACAACCGTCCGTTGGGACGATGCCGGGGTTTAGAGACCCAATGGGCGGAAATTTGATGATCTTGAGTCAAGTTTTTGCGTCGAGTCTCATCGGTCGCGTTGTTAGGTGAGAGAGGACAGGTGAGAGAGGAGAGACATCGTGGTGTGAGTGTCTCCCTTCAGGTATCAGAATTCCATATTCGGTAACTGTTTAGTTGGACAGCGCCACTTTTTTTCGCGATTGGTTTGTCAATGCTCGGCTTGTC
>CAZSOG010000407.1:0-5514 GCA_964607555.1 uncultured Pirellulaceae bacterium
TCCCTCGATTGTATTGAGTTACACCATTCGTGACACAAAAAGTGGCGCTGTCCAAGCAGTGTATTTCTTGGCTATTGAGGGTTAGCGCATGGACGGTTTCGAGGTATATCCGATTCCTGGATTTCAGGAGCCGTTTAGCTGCTTCACTCACCTGTTTGCCATACCGGTATTTGTGCTGATCGGTATCTTTCTCATCGGCCAGGGCCGCGGAAGCCGGCTTCGAGTAGCAAGCCTGGTCATCATGGTATTGACCACCGTGTTTCTTTTGTCCATGAGTGGTGTGTATCACTTATTGGGACCCGGTACGGGCCGGTATGTCATGCGGCAACTGGACATCGCCGGCGTGTTTGTTCTCATCGCGGGAACGATGACGCCGGTTCACGCCATTTTGTTCAAAGGGCTCAGTCGTTGGATCCCGTTACTGCTGATTTGGTCCGTGGCGGCGGCCGGGATCGCGCTGCGCACGGTCTTTGCAGAGCGTTTGCCTACCGCGGTCGGCACGGCGATCTTCGTTATGCTTGGCTGGGCGGGAGTCATCTCGTGCGTCTTGCTTTGGCGTCGCTACGGTGGAGCGTTCGTCAAGCCGTTGATCTGGGGCGGCGTGGCGTACACGCTTGGAGCCGTTATTTTAACGCTGAATTGGCCGACGTTGATTCCCGGTGTGTTGGCTTCCCATGAGCTTTGGCATCTCGCCGTTCTCGTCGGCCTGGCGCTGCACTGGCGGTTCGTGTTTCAATTCGCGGCGGGCCCGCCGGAATAACGGGGCGCGCGCTAGGGTTCGTTACTTACCGCTCAAGTTCAAGAACGTTGCCAGTGGCTTTGCGGGGATCACGCCGCGAACGTAGTCGTGGCCCGTGGCGAGATGGCAGGCATTGCAGCCTGCCAAGGCCGCGTTGTAGGCGTTCTCAAAACCGACGTCGTCCTTCGTGTTAATCGCGTTGGCGATGGCTTCCAGGTACGTGTGTTCGAAATTCTTGAGTCGTTTGGCCTGATTGGGGCGGGTGATCTCGCCCACTTCCTGGATCTCGATCTGTTCCTTCAGTTGGTATGCCGCCAGACCCCAGTTGCCGGCCTGTACCGCGAACCAGATGTTGCCAAAATGATAGGCGTATTTCTGCATGATCGTGCCCAGCCCGGGCCGGATATTCCACAAAGCCAGGCTACGGTTTGCAATGTTGAAGCGGCGATCGATCATCTGCTTGGCGTCATCCAAAGTCGGATTACTGGGCGGGTAGGCGTGTGGTGTGCTTTCCGGAAGTGACGCGTTCTTGGCCGGCCCGGACTTACTTTCCGCGAACTTCAAGAAGGGTTGTGGCGAGGTCCGTGGCATCTGGAAGCGGATGTACGGGTGACCGGTCATGGTGTGACAGCCGTTACAGCCACGAATAGCGGCTCCGTACGCCTTGTTGAAAGCGTCCGTATCGTGGCCCACGATGGCCGCGGAAATCGGCGCCAGGTAATTGTGCTCGAAATTCACGAGCAGGTCGGCTTGGCCGGGACGCGTGGTCTCGCCTACTTTCTGGATTTCGATTTGCTCGTTGATCTGGTACTGGGCCATGCCCCAATCACCGGCATCCGCAGCGTGCTTGGCCAGGGCGAAGCGGCGACCGTACTCCATCATCACCGTGCCCAAGCCAGGTTGGATGCCCCACAACGAAAGTTTTCGGTGCACCTTGTTGAAATACCCATCCACCATCTCGCCTAGTTCTCGCCAGGTAAGAACCTGGTCCGCGGCGGCTGTCGGCTCCGGCCCAGCCGCAACCTGCTCTTGTTTTTCTTCAGCTGCTGCCGGTTCGCTGGCAGTCAGGTTCAAGTAGTCGCCCAGGCCGCCGGCCGGCGCCACGGACTTGATGAATGGGTAATCCGAAACGGCATGACACGTGTTGCATCCGTTCACGGCCGCGTCATAGGCCGTGTCAAAAGCGGCCTTGTCCTTCTTGGCGACCGCGGCCAGGACCGCATCCAGGTATGAATGTTCGAAATCCTTGAGCAAGTCCGCCATGGCCGGACGGGTCGTCTCGCCCACTTCCTGGATCTCGATCTGTTCGTTGATCTGGTACTGGGCCATGCCCCAATCGCCGGCATCCACGGCGCGCTTGGCCAGGGCGAAGCGGCGACCGTACTCCACCATTACCGTGCCGAGATCCGGTTGGATGTTCCAGAGCGCAAGGTTTCGATCAACGGCGTTGAACTTGTCGTCGAGCAGCGCGCGCACTTGTGCTGCCGTCACGCCTTCCACGGCCGCCGCCGGCTGGTCCGGGCGCGGCGCGGTCTCCGGTGTGGCAGGGCAGCCGGCGACCGCGGCGGTGATCAATGCAAACGCAAGTAGCCGAATGGGCAACATTTCCAATGGTCTCCTCAGTTCCACAATTCTTGCTCCTTTATTTCGTAGCCGTTCATGACATCTGCTATCAAGGAACACTAATCTTTACTGATCAACACTAAGGATACCGCCCTGGAAAGCCTGCAACACTCAACATTAATTCGGCAGGTCAAAGTCGAAGGCACTTCAAGGTGGGGTTTTCCGATATTAGCGAGTATTAGCGTCGATGAGTGTTCTTTTTCTTCTGGTCCGTGGACAGTTACCTTATTTCCAGCGGGTCCTACGTTCTAAGCCTCCCGGTCAAGCATGGTCGCTGAACGTCCACGTCTGTCGAAGAAGCGGATGAACGTCCTGCCGCGGCAATGTCGTGCCCGCTTCGTTGAAGTTTTCATTTACGTTATAGTGGAGCATAATCAAGCACTCCTGAAAACACCAGGTTCAAGCGGAATCTGGGCAAAAATATCGGCGGCAAGAGAATCTGGGTCTTTCATTCTTGCCCACTATTTGTTGCCCCTTCTCCCCCCCCGTGTTTCTCAAACGGCAAAGGTGTGTGCGAGATCCCTTGCAACGTACACTCGACTAAGCTGTTACGAGAATCCAAATACAAGCACTACGTCTTAGGGGCCGAAATGTGGTGCACTTGAGTCGAGTTTTCGCAGCGGACCACGCATGGGTCGGGGACGGGGTACCGACGGACGACGATGTCCGTCGTACATGGCACCCCGAACATGGCCGGACCAAAGGCCGCTACCGCGCCGGTACGCATCAGTCGGTTGGCGGTGAAACCTCGTTAGATTCTCGGGCCGGCGCGGGGGGGCAGTTGTCAGTGGCTGACGTAGTACATGGTGCCGGGAACCCAACGCGTCGATTGGGCAAACATCTTGCCCTGAGTTGGCAACTTGCCGTCAAAGAGCGTGCCGGACGGCGGAAGCAGTGCGTGCACTTTTCTTACCAGGTCCGCGTTGTTCGAGATGGATCCCACGTAGTAGACGGACATGTAGCTTCGGATCGCGCCGAAGCTGTGCCGGGTGTCGACACGCATGTTGTGCTGGATGGGACCCGGCCGCAGCATGAATGGGCAGGAAGTGTATCCCCAGCCTGGCAGGCCCTGTTGCTTCTGGGCGGTGAACTCGTCGAGCATCCCGCCAACCGCGTTGTCGAGACATTGTTTCACATCCGGACTGCCCGTCAACTGATGGAACGCGACCTGCCCGTTCAGCACGATGTCCTGCATGAAGTGGACGCGCCCGACGTGGGCCGGCGCGTGATAGCAGTGGCCCACGGACAGACGGTGCAGCCACCCGCCGCGGAACGGGTGCTGTGTACGCACGGCCACTTCTTCGATTTCCCGAGCCGCGTTCAAATAGAGCGGGTCGGCCGTTGCCTGAAATGTTGCCAAGAGCCCGACGACGGACCAGCCGAACGTGCGCGAACCGCCGGCTCCCGGCTGGCCGGCGGCACAAATCGAAACTGCTTCGCGCGCGAGCTTGTTGCCGATCCCCAGTGCCTTTTGCGCGGCGTGCCGATCGCCGGTCAGATAGTAGTACTCCCACAGCCCTTCGCACCAGGTATGCCCGGTCCCGGCGAGTGTGACATTGTGATCACCCGTGTGATGACAAAGGTACTCGAATCCATCCCGGATGTGGACACAGTCGACATCCATGTTATGCAACAGGATCTCGCTGCCGACGCGCAACGCCAACGGGTCTCCGGCACGCATGAACTGGGCCAGACAGCAGTGTCCCATGTCATACTCGACATTGTCCCAGTTCATGCCATCAGACCCGAAGTTGTCACCGAAGTTGCGCAGGCCGTAACGGCCGAATCGACGGTCGAAGAACGGCTCGCTTTCACGCGATTTTAAGATGCCCGCGAGCGCTTCATCGAAATTGCGGTCGTACGTCGCCGAGCGTGCGGAGCGCGGCTGCATCGTTCCGGCGGCGCCGCTCGCGCAGTACCACTCCGGTTCGGCCGCGGCCATCAAGGGCTCGGCAACCAGGGCAGCCGCTTCCGTGGCGGCGTCTGCCGTTCCGGTCGCGAAGTTGATGAAGATGTCGTGACTCCGACCTTCACCACGACGCAGCCTGTATTTTCCATCCTTCAGGTAACCCCAAACATAGCCTTCGGGCGTATCGGCGCGGCTGGGATAGTCCGTGGCGTCGATGGCCGGTAACGTATCGATGCGGACAACGCAGCCATCGGATGTCGGTCGGATGGCCATCGCCTTGGGGTAGACTTGCCAGAAATGCCGTACGCCGACCGTCACGGCGCCGACGGAAATCCAGCCGGGAAGTCGTCTGTACTGCGTACCGGCCACTGACGCGCGTGACTCATACTGTTGACGAAGGTCGATGCCGTCACCAGTCAGCGGAATGGTGATCGATTCGTCATCTGCCGTGCCGCACCGAACCGACGATACCGGGCCGACGTGCAGAGGCAGTTCGAGCGACATCGACTTGATCGTGATCGGCGCGGGATTGACGGGCCGCATGCGCCCCACGCTTGGATCGATACGCTGCTTCAATCGGCACGTGTAATTGTGATTGATCCGCACGCGCGAACTGCCGGCGTACGCATGGATCCGAACTTCGTAATCGAACAGCGGTGTCCCGTCGTCGGCAACATACTTGCCCGCGACCCGGACACAGACGCGTAGTGGCCCCAGCTCCTCGATTTCGACGACATCCGGTTGTCGAGCAACGAATTGCTGGCCCTCGGCGTCGACCATGGACAGGCGCCCGCCCCCGGCAATGACTCGATCGCCTACACGCACTTCCTCGAGCAGATTGAATCGCTCCTTGCTCAGCACGAAGTACGCCGCACCCGTGTCGATGCGGATGCGCGTGGCGTCTTCTTGGACTCGAAGCGGCGCCACTGGCATTGTCGTGGTTACCGTGGAACCATACGTGAGCGCGTACGTGCGAACGCCACCGGCGGGGATATCTGTCTGAAAATCGACCAGCACCCATTTAATCGAGCCATCCGGCCATTCGGCCAGTGGCGTAAACTGGGCATCGACGGCCTGGTTTGACGCGTCGATCAATTGCAGATTAGCGATTCCGCCGAGTTGTCTCTTGGGGAACGGTACGCCGCTGGTGACCGGCCATGCGTGCCGCGCGACCCGCGCGCGGTTGCACACCGTCAACCGCACCTTGCCGAACCGGACACCGCCGACATCTGCCCGAGTCTGA
>CAZSOG010000408.1:0-5512 GCA_964607555.1 uncultured Pirellulaceae bacterium
GAATGCCCGCGCCGTCATCGCGCGCCGTTCGCCGGTTCCCGCCGGAATACGACTTGGTTGACCCATTGGAAAACACGTTCGGAGATCATCATCACACATCGGGTAAGCGTGCGAGCGCCTGAAGGCGACGTTACACGTTGACCCCTGTGCAAGAGGAGTTTGTCTTGAAACGGACATTTCGGCGTCTACCTGCCCTGGGCCTGCTCGTATTGGTCCTTGGTTCGGCCGCCCTGACGCGTGCCCAAGTGACTTCCGCCGGCGTTCCCGAGCCCCCGAGAACGGAGGAAGTCGCTCCGCAAGGGTTCTTCGATATCGTGTTCGCCGGAGGCTGGGTCGGCATGTCCATCATGCTCCTGCTGTTCGGACTGTCGATCACGGCGGCGTATCTGGTCATCGAGCACCTCATGACGATCCGGCGCAAGGAACTCATGCCGGAAGGGCTGGGCGAATCGGTACGCCAGTCGTTGCTCAGCGGTAACGTCGCGGAAGCGGAGCAGGCGTGCCGTGGTCGACCGAGCCTTCTCGCGTTCATTTTGCTTAACGGTATCGCGGAGCTGGAAGGTGGCTGGACGGCGATCGAAAAATCTCTGGAAGATGCGACCGCGGAACAAGCCGCGCGGTTATTTCGGCGCGTGGAGTACTTGTCGGTCATTGGCAATATCGCGCCGATGGTCGGTTTGCTTGGTACGGTGACCGGCATGATTATCGCGTTTCAGCGTGTTGCGATGACACAGGGATCGGCCGGCGCGGCGGACCTGGCCGAAGGGATCTACCAGGCGCTGGTGACCACGGTGGGAGGCCTCATCGTCGCGATTCCGTCGCTTGCCGCGTTCGCGATCTTCCGCAATCGGGTCGACCAGTTGGTGGCCGAAGCCGCGTACATGGCGCAGCACGTTTTCACCCCCTTGAAGCGCCGGCGCCCGCGGACGCAACCGCGTGGTACACCACCGCCGCCGCCCAACCGAGACTAGAGACCTTATGGGCGGAAAGTTGATGATCTTGAGTCAAGTTTTCGTATCGAACTACGCATCTAGGTCGTGGACGGGGAGAAGCTAGGGATTTGAGTTGCTCGGTGGAGCGTGGGGAATTGGAGAGGGGCATGTGATTGCGGTTGCGCGCGGTCGGTTTGGAAAACCGACCCACATGTGCCGCCCACCTGGATATCGGGCGGCGCTGCAAACCGCTTTTTTGGGCGCCACACGTGGAGCGGCTCTCCGAGCCGTCTCGGCTACGGGGATCCGCCAGTTGGTTGGAGGTGGAACCTCGTTAGATTCCTAGGTTGCAGGATGCGCGCACCGTGCGTGCATGTTTTATGACCGGGTTGCGGCCGAAGGCCGCACTAGGAGACGCGCCGTGAAAGTGCCGACGAATTTGCGCACTGGTAGTCTGGGCTTCAATATGACGCCGATGATCGATGTCGTGTTCCTGCTGATTATTTTCTTCTTGGTGTCAAGCCATTTGGCCAAACGCGAGTCGCAACTTGAATTGCCGCTGCCGACCGCGAAGAGCGGCCAACAGAGTCGCAACGAGAACGTTCCCCGATTGACGGTTAACGTCCTGCGCGACGGCACCTTGTTGCTGGCCGGACGGACCGTCAATCCAAGTCAACTAGCGGAATGGCTACGGAGAAAACTGGATGAAGTGGGAACCCATCTCCAGGTGCGCATCCGTGGTGATCGCGCCACGGCCTACCGATTTGTCGAGCCGATCATGCTCGCCTGCGCACGCGTTGGAATCTGGGATGTTGCTTTTGCCGTTTATCGGCCCGAGGACGTAAACTGATGCGCCGCCCATCACCATTTATCGACCGCTCGAGCAACCTCGAGATCAAGATGACACCGATGATTGACGTCGTCTTCCTGCTGCTCGTATTCTTCATCTGGACCTCGAGTTTTCAGATCGCGGAGCGCGTCCTGCCGAGCAACGTGACGGCAATCTCGGGGACGGATTCGACACCTCAGGACCAACCGCCACCGCCTGAGGAGGACTTCGACAAGGTCGTGATTCGTTTGCGGCAGCGCGCCGGCCGGCTGACATGGCGAATCAATGACATGGCGGTGGCCGACATGCGACAGGTGCGAGAGCGTCTGGATGCGATTGCCAAGATCAAGCAAGATGTGCCGGTGATTCTCCACCCGGATCCCGATGTCGCGCTCGGCGATGTGATCAACGTCTATGATATCACGCGCCTGGTCGGCTTTCAGCAGATCCAATTCGCCGCGTCCGAGAAGATATGATGACACGTTCGCCCAATGTCTCGAGGCTCATGATTGGCGTGCTGCTGGCCGTCACGCCACTGGCTCCCTGCCACGGCCAATCGGACCGAGATTTTCGATTACTGGACGGCCTGCGCGCGCGGCGTTTGTTCAGCTTGGCGGAATTTGAATGCCGGAAAAACCTGGGAAACGCGCACCTGGACCAGCGTCAGCGAGTGGACTGGGGTGTCGAGTTGTTACGCACGGAGACGCAGCGCGCCCTGAATGCCGATCCAGCCAACCGCGCGCCGTTGTGGAAAAAATCGCACGAAACCGCCGCAGGCTTGCTGGCCGGAGACAAGGAAGGCCCCCGCCGTGTGCTGATCCAGGTCCAAGATGCGCTGACGTGGTTGGCCGAAGGACGATTGATGCGTCTGGAAGCCGAAGTGGCCACGCAACACGATGCCGTCCTGCTGCATGCACGCACAACAATCCGGGAAGCCGCAAAAAAACTGGAACAGCTTGACGATCAACTAGCCCGCCAGATCACGGCCGGTACCGGCCGCCGGAAGGATCGCCAGGCACTGACCGAAGACGAACTGTTCTCGTTACAACATCACGTGCGTTTTGAACTGGCACGCACGTTCCGGAACCAGGCCCTTTGCTATCCACCGGACAGCAATGATCGCGTCGCCGCGCTGACTCGGGCCGTCACCCAACTGGATCGCATTAAGGGTGAACTGCGGGTCGGCGACGACCTTCTGTGGCAGGTCTACCTGGACGAAGCCGTTTGTTATCGGCTGCTTGGGAGCATCGAAGAGGCACGCCGCGTCTTGACCGCGCCGCTGAGCAAGTCCGCTCCGAATGCCGTGCGCCTGCAGGCGGAGGGCGAGCACATCCGGCTCGAACTCGCTTCCGGCAAGCCGCAAGACGCGCTCGACCTGCTCACCCAGATTCGCCGTACCGGACAGACCGGGGTTCCCGAATTGGACTTCGCGGAAGTTGAAACTTACGTGGCACTCTGGCGGGCCGCGTCCGCGGCGGGGGAAAGTGCCAGCGCCAAGAAATGGCAAGCCAAAGTTGTCGCGACCGTGCGCTACCTCGAAGAAACATATGGCGCCTACTGGGGCCGCCGCGGTGAATTGCTGTTGCTGCGGACTGCCGCCAGCAGCGATCATGCGGGCGATAATGTGGATATTTTGGAACGTACGGGAGATGATCTTTATGGCAAGAACCGGCGTGGAGAAGCTGTCGCCGTGTATGCCAAAGCGGCCGCGCAAGCTACCGCGTCAGGTGCTGATCAACGGGCCTTCGATTTGCAACTGAAGGCCGCACTGGTCGAACAAGAAGACCATGACTACGCGGCCGCGAGCCAGCGCCTTGGACGGCTGGTGGACGATCATCCGCAAAATGCCAAAACCGCGCAAGCCCACCTTATGGCTATTTGGAACACGGCCCAGTCGGCACGCACGGACCCGAAGATGCTGGATCGCTATACCAAGATGCTGGACAAACATGTGGCGACGTGGCCGCTTGATCCGACCACCGCGACGGCGCGTTTGTGGCTGGGACGTTTCCGCGAAGGACAACGCGACTGGATCGCGGCGCTCGCTGCCTATCAGCATGTACCCCATGACTCGACTGGTTTTCCGCAAGCGGTCGAAGGCGCGGCGCGCTGCTGGCTCAACCGGCTTCGCGATTTGCGTGCCGCCGGACGCCCGACGGAACACGATGCAGAGGTGGCCATCGCGTTCTTCGATTCCTTGATCCGGGCACCGAACGGTCAGTGGCCAAGCCACTGGTCCGAAGCGCAGCGGATCGCGGTCCTGGCCGGTGCGCGCATTCGACTTGCATTCTCGAAAAAACAACGGAACTTGACACTCGAGTTCCTGAATACGGCAATCCAGCGAAATCGCGACGCCCCCGACGACTGGCTAAAACAAGCAACCACGCTCCGCATCGTCGCCCTGGCCTGCCAGCCCGCCCATCGTGCCGAGGCGCGCCAGCTGCTACGTCGAGCCAGTACACAATCGGTCGAGCGAGAATTGGAGTTGGTTCATTTGCTGGGGCAGTTGCGGGACGATGCCGAAGGTAATTCCGGGCCGGAAATCGCCCAGTTGCAGCTCATCGCGCTCGATCGACTGAAACCGTCGCTCAAACAACTCGATTCGGCGCAGCGACGAAAACTGGCCCTGTTGCGCGCCGAATCATTGCTCGCCGCCGGACAACGTAATGAAGGCATTGAGTCATTTCAACAGCTCGCCGTCGCGTACCCGGATGATGCCGCCATCCAAATACGCTTCGCCGAATTGCTTCTGGAACGTACCGAACCGGCAAGTTTGCGCCGCGCACTTGACCAATGGCGCCGTGTCGCGCGGCGGCTCAAGCCGGGGAGCGATGACTGGTACCACGCGAAACTCGCGATCGCGCGGGCCTATTTGAAACTCGGTGACCGGAAGGAAGCCGCGGACCGGCTCAAGTACCTCCAAGCCACGTCGAATGTCCGGCAATCCAAATGGGGGCGGCAGGTCCAGGAATTGCTGAACGAGTCTCGCTAACGTCGGCGGCATGAGACTTCCGTTTTTTCCGTCGTTTGCCAATACTCGACCATGAGGGATTTACAGGGATCCTCGGAAAGACCTTGGCCGAAGACCCTAGGCAACGTAGCCTGGGCCAAAGCGAGCGCCAGCGACCGACGGCCCAGGTCAGCGATTGGAAGAGAATCCTTTGGCTGAAGGCCATATTCAACCCCGCGCGGTAGAAGACCGATGCCGATACAACCGCCCGAATGAGGCTGTCAACCTCGGGTTTTCAACAACCCAGAGCCGCTCTACCTGTACCGCCCAAAAAGCGATTCACGCCGCCGCCCAATATCCAGGTGGACGGCACACGTAGGTCGGTTTTCCAAACCGACCGCGCGCAACCCCAATCACATGCCCCTCTGCACCTCCCCCACGCCCACCCAGCAACTCAAACCCCTAAGAGCCCGTCCAGGAATCGCCGGTAATCTCGATCGCCCCGAAAGATCTTCTGCCGCCCATTGCCACGCGACATCACATGGTAGATCGCACCCGGAAACTAAATACGCAGAGGACGTGCCATCCACACAGGCTACCATGAGACGAACGGGAAGAAAACACGTAAAACGGGTCTGACCCCAGACCCCACCCATCTATCAGGAAGTGCACCCAACCAATGGCCGTTGACCGACGACGCCATGCGGGGCGCGCCATCCGCGTGCGGTGCTCGCATGACTCGCTCAACGAGCAGCACTCCGATAGGTCCTATACGACTGATCGGACTGATCCGTCCAGAGA